>NZ_JBEXCV010000026.1:0-73084 GCF_040605455.1 Embleya sp. NPDC005575
CCGATCTGTCGGCGGGGTCGGCGGGGTCGGTCGCGGCGGCCGTCGGCAGGGCCCCGGACGGCACCGTGCCACCGCGGACTGCCGCCGCGATCTCGCGCATCGCGGCCACATCGGACTCGCCCACCGACCGGTCCTCGGCGTGTACCGCGGTGGCCGCCTCGACCAACAGACCGACCGAGTTCAACAGCGCCACCAGGCGCGACATGCCGCGACTACGTCCGGGCGCCACTGCTCGCCGGCCGAGCAGCAGGTCGTACGCGTGGTTGAGGGTCAGCGTCACCTCGGCCCGAGCCGTCTCCCACTCCGCCGTGCCGGCCGAGGCCAGCAGGTCCGCAGCCGCGTCGTACACATCGGCCACCGCGACCCGTTCGGGAATGCGCGAGCGCGCGGGCCACGCGAGCAACGCCATCACCAGCACCAACCCGGCTCCCAGCAGGGTCAGCATCGGCGCCCGCCACCACGGCGACGGCATCGGCAGGCCCGCGCCGATCACTGCCATCAACAACAGGTTCAGGCCGGACGCGGAGGCCACCGCACCGATCGTGCTGATCATCCCGGCGACCAGGGCAACCGCCGTCAACAGCGCGACAGCCGACCAGCCGTGTCCGAACTGCCAACTGCCGAGCGCGAGTCCGATGGCGCCGACGATCTGCGGTACGGCGATGTTCAGCACCCGCAGCCGGTAGGCATCGGCGGTGTCCCCGAACACCGCACCGAGCGCACCGATGGCCACCAACGCTCCGGACGCACTGTCCCCGACGGCCACGCCGACCGCGAGCGGCACCGCTATACCGATCGCGGCGCGCACGGCAGCCGCCTTCGGCATCGGGCCCGGGTTGGCTCGTAGCGTCAGGATGAGCCATTCGGGCGGCGCGAGCCTGCCCGATCGCGCATCACCGTCTTCGGCGTCCCGCGCACCGTCGGCGCGGCCACGGCCACTCGGATCGTCGCGTTCGGTCATGGTCATCACAGGATCCCGAGCAAGACGAGGTGAGCGGACAAGGCGCGCGGGGCCGAACAAGTACGGCATTCCGCTTCGCGGACCACGTTACCGAGCCCGTTCCAGGCACGATCGACCGCCCCGCCCTGCCCGGCGCCCGGCCGCGGATGGCTTCGGCGGGCCGCGTACTCAGGCCGGCGCGGACTTGCGTGCGTGCACGAAGAGTTGCTCCTCGGGGCCTGCGGCGGGGTGATTCGGCCGAAACACGCTGACCCCGTGGTGGACGATCTCCAGGCCCGCCGCGCGCAGCCGCACGAGCAGTTCCTCGGTGCTGTGGCTGGTCACCCGAGCCCGGTGGCCCAACCATTCGATCTCCACGCCGTCCGCCTCGGCCGGCACCGTCGCGAACGCGAGCAGGCCGCCGGGCACCAGGCGTGCGCCGAGCCGGTCCAATTGCGCGTCCAGGTCGGCCCTGGGCAACTGGAGGAACGCGAAGAACGCGCACACCGCGTCCCACGCGCCGTCGTCGTCGACCAGATCACGCGCGTCCAACTGTTCGAAGGTGGCCCCGGGGACCCGTTCCCGGGCCAGTTCGACCATGGTCGCCGAGACGTCGATCCCGGTGACCCGATGTCCGGCCGCGACCAGGCGTTCGGCGGTCGGCCGGCCGGTACCGGACCCGATGTCGAGCACCTTCGAGCCGGGCCCGAGCTCGGCGATCAGCCAGTCCAACGCGGCCAGTTGCTCGGGCAAATCCGCAAAGGCGGTCTCGTACCCGGCTCCGACGGCATCGAACAAAGCGGCGGCCGGGGACTCCGGACCGTGAGCCAGCGGAGAGTGCGAGGCGGATTCGGGGCTCATGGAGGGGGGCGTCCTTTCGCCGGCGGAACACGGAACGGTGAAGCGGAAGCGGAAGCGAAAGCGGGAGTGGGACGGGGCTCGAAGCGGTGCGGCGGAGCAGAGCCGGAAGGGGATACCGAGAACAGGCGCTGGGAGCGGGTACCGGGAGCATGCGCGAGAGCGGGTACCGGGAGCATGCGCGGGAGCGGATGCGCAATACGAACACGCCCGACCGGTTCGGGACGCCCCCGATCCGGGACACCTCCGGTTCGGGACGCCCCGGCTCCGCGCGCTACCGGCGCAGCAGGATGCCGCGGATGAACGCCGCCTGCCCCGCGTGCTGAAGGTCGTCGGCGATCACGCTGACCAGCCGCACGCCCAGGGTGACCGCCGGCGTCCATGCCTCGTCGACCACCCGCTCCAGGTCGGCGGCCGACAGCCCGCGTACGAAGGCGATGGTCTGCTCGTGGACCGCGTCGTAGTAGCCGGTGAGCAACGCCGCCGAGTCGACCCGTACGGAGGCCACCGCCTTGGTGTCGTGCCCGTACCCGATCGCCCGGACCGGGAAGGGCAGTTCGAATCGGCCGTGCCAGTCCTGCGCCGTCCATACCTGCTCCAGGCCCGCGACGTCCGAGACGTGGTCGTCCTGGACCCGGGCCAGGTGCCAGATCAGCCAGGCGATCGAATTCGCGTCGTCGTCGAGCCGCTCGGCCAATTGCTCGGGGGTCAGCCCCTCGACCGCCTCGTGCACCACCTCGCGCACCCGGCCGAACCCGTCGACCAATAGCTCCGCGCTGTTCATCGAACTCCTCGTTTCGTTCCGCTCGTCCGCTCGATGCCCGGTGCGCCGGCCCACCCGACTGCCCCGCCCGACCCCATCGACCCTGCTACTCCTGCCCAGCCTGCTCCCGGTCGTACACCTGCCGGGCCGCCTCGATGGTCGGGCTGTGTCGCTCGGCCCAGCGGACCAGGCCGGTGAGCGACGCGGTCAGCTCGCGCGCCACGTCGGTGAGGGTGTACTCGACTTTCGGCGGCACGGTCGGGTACACGGTGCGCGTCAGCAGCCCGTCGCGCTCCAGCCGGCGCAGGTTCAGGGTGAGTATGCGTCGGCTGATCCCCGGTACCGCGCGTTCCAGTTCGGTGAACCGGATCGGACCCTCCGCGACCGACACCAGGATGCCGATGCTCCACTTGCCCGCGACGTGGTCGAGCGTTTCGACCACCTGACACGCGTTCGCCCAGGTGACCCGATCCGGATCTGGCTCGGGCGCTCGATCCCGGTCGTCCCCCGCGGTGTTTCCGGCGGCGGGAACCCCTGTGACCTGGACGGGTACATCGGTGTTACTCCGGGACTTCAAAGTGCCTCCTTACGCGAAACCGTCATGGTCACAAACAATCGGCTCAGTGAACAACGAAGCAGCCACCGAACGTGAGGACGAGAGACCATGAACGCCGTCGAAACCCCGCAGAACGAAGCCGCCACGACGGATCCCGCGGGTCCGGTGGGTCCCGCCGAGGAAGCTCCGGCCGGCCCGCCGCCCCGACCGCTCACCGAGGACGAGGTGCTGGAGATCCTGGCTCGCGAAGGCATCGGCACGCTCGCGACGATCAAGCGGGACGGTCGGCCGCACCTGTCCAACATGCTGTTCGCCTGGGATCCGGCCGCCCGGGTGATCCGCTTCTCCACCACCGCCGACCGCGCCAAGCCACACCACGTCCGGCGCAACGCCAACGCCGCGCTGCACGTGTCCGGCGGCAACGTGTGGTCGTTCGCGGTCGCCGAGGGGGACGCCGAGGTCACCGAGCCGACCACGGTTCCGGGGGACGCCACCGGTCGCGAGTTGCTGGCCATGGTCCCGGCCGAGTTCCGCCCGGCCGACGAAAGGACCTTCTTCGCCGGCGCCGTCGCGGAGCGACGGGTGGTGATCCGACTGGCCGTCACCCGCCTGTACGGCACGGCACTGGACATCCCGGGCGCGTGAGCCGGCGCGCCCCGTTTTGCCCTGGGCCCTACTCGCGATGCGCCCGGCGGTAGGCGCGCGGGGTGGTTTCGGTGAGGGCACGGAAGTGCCGGCGCAGGGCGGCCGGTGAGGTGAATCCGGTACGGGCCGCGATGCGCTCGACGGGGACGTCCGTTTCGGTCAGCAGGCGTCGGGCCTCGCGGAGGCGGGCACGGAGCAGGTACTGAAGCGGGCTGAGACCGGTGTGGGCGTGGAAGCGGCGGGTGAGGCTGCTGACGCTGGTCCGCGCGTGGCCCGCGATGTCGGCAACGGTCAGCGGATGGTGCAGGTTGGCTTCCAGCCAGCGCAGGGTGGGTTCGAGGCCCACACTTTCGATGACTTCCCGGTCGATGGTGTCCCGGACGTCGTAGGCGTAGGTGTGCAGCGGCGTGATCAGTTCGCGGCTGGTCTCGTCGGCCACGCGCGGGCCGTGGTCGCCGCGCAGTACGTACAGGCAGACGTCCAAGCCGCCGAAGACGCCCGCCGCGGTCAGGAACGGTCCGTCCTCGACCACCGTGCCGAGCGGGTCCACCTCGATCCCGGGATACCGGCCGGCCAGTTCCTCCAGGTACCGCCATCCGGTCGTGGCGCGGCGTCCGTCGAGGAGTCCGGTCGCGGCGAGGGTGAACGTCCCGGTGCCGACGGCGGCGATCCGGCTCCCGCGCGCCGCCGCCGCACGCAACGCGGCCGCAACGCCGGTCGGCGGCTCGTCGCGATGGCCGTCGTGCCCGGGAACCAGTACGACATCCGCGTCCGCGAGGCCGTCGAGGCCGAACGGCGTGGCGATCCGGAGCGCGGCCGGGGCACCGGTGGCCCGCAGGCCGGGAGCCGCGCAGAGCCTGAGTTCGTACGCCACGCCCGGGTGGTCACGGCAGGCGGTCCCGAACACCAGGCCGGGGGTGGTGAGTTGATGCCCCGGGATCCCGTCGAGGGCCAGGACGGCGATCACTGACATAGCTGGAATCTAATGCCGCCCTGCCTCGAATCCTCCGGTGCGGCGGTCGCCGGGGCCGTGTCGGGGGCACACCGCGCCGCGCGCGGGTGGGTTGGGGCAGGGCCGAGTGCGACGTTCGCTTGGGGCAGGCCCGACCACGCCGCGCCGGTGGCCCGGAACGGGGGCCACCGGCGCGGGCTCGGCTCTTCGGGTCAGTGGTTGTGGTGGATCGTGTTGCGGATCCAGTCCGAGTAGACGGTCACGTTGGTGTAGAGGCCCGGGCCGGTCGCACAACCTTCCTTGCCGTCACCGTCGCCCGACGTGGTCCCGATCAGCTCCCAGCGGCCGTCCCGGCCACGCTGGAGCTGCGGCCCGCCCGAGTCGCCGAAGCACGCCATGGCCCCGGGCTTCCGGCTGACGGTGCACAGTCGGGTCGCCCCGGCGCGGTCGAAGCACTCGGCTTCGCTGCCTCGGCGGGTATCCAACTGCTGGAGCCGGTTGGGGAACACCGCGTGGTCGAGGTCCTTGTCCACGGTGGTGCCGAAGCCGAGAATCCGGGTGGGTGTGCCGACCGGTCCGGCCTTCTTGGCGATCTTGACGGGCTTCTGGGCGACCGGGCGATCCAGCCGGATCAGCGCGAGGTCGTTCTTGTTGGGGTCGTCCAGCTTGTAGCCCGGGTGCATCACGATCTTGTCGATCTTGCGGACCGTGCCCCCGGTGGTGCGGTTCGGGCTGCCGATTCGCACCGTCCCGTCCAGCACGATCGGCAGGTTGGCGGTGTCGACACAGTGTGCCGCGGTGAGGACCCACTGCCGATCGATCAGGGTCGCCCCGCACTGGGCGTCGACCCCTGCCGCGACCTCCGGGATGGACGCCATGAACGGGTAACTCTGCGTCGAATCCTGCCCGTTGACGATGGCCCCGGCACTGCCGGCCATGGCCGTGGCGCCCAGGACGACCGCCGCGCCCACCGCCGCCATCGATTTCGCGAGCAGCCGGCGGCGCGGGCGCTCGGGGCGGGCATCGAGGGTGTTCGAATGGGGCATGGGGCGACCTTTCGAGGATGGTGGTGCTGCCGAACACGGGCCGGACGTCCCCCCGCGTCCGTCCTCGTCCCAGTCATCCTCGGCGCCACGCCAGAACGGAAACAGCCGTTCCGATGTCATCCTCGGCTAGATTCCGGACATGCCAGTGATCGCCGTCCTCGTCCTCGACGGGGTCCCGGGGCACCAGCTCACCGCACCCGGACTCGCGTTCGGCGCCGCCGCCCGGCATCACCCTCCGGTCGCCTACGACGTGCGGATCTGCACCGCTCCGGGCTTCGAGGCGACGGGCGGCCTCGCGTCCTTCCACATCGACACCCCCTGGGGACTGGACGGATTGGCGAGCCTGGACGACACGGACACCGTGCTGCTGCCGGGGCACACCCGTTTCCGGGAAGAACCGCCGCCGGAGATCGTCGACGCGCTTCGTGCCGTCGCCGCACGCGGCTGCCGCATCGGCGCGGTCGGCACGGGCACGTTCACGCTCGCGGCCACCGGCCTTCTCGACGGCCGCCGCGCCGCGACCGGCCGCCGGGACACCGCGGAACTGGCCCGGCTCCACCCGCGGATCGAGGTCGACCCCGAGGGCTCGGTGGTCACGGACGGCCCCTTCCACAGCGCCGCCGGCGTCCTCGGAGGCGTCGATCTCTGCCTCGAACTGATCACCCTGGACCACGGTGTGGCAGTGGCCATCGAGACCGAACGGCAACTGTTCCTGCAACTCCACGACCCGGCCGCCGACCTCACGGGCCATGCCACGGCAAACGCGGCGTACAGCGCCTACACCCCGCCCGGCAGCAGCATCGCCCCCACCACCAGGTGGATGGAGACCAACCTCCGGCACCCGCTGACACTCGACGACATCGCCGCCCACGCGGGACTGGGCGTACGCAGCCTCACCCGTCGCTTCCACGCCGAAACCGGGCTCACCCCGCTCCAGTACCTGCTGCGCACCCGAATCCAACGAGCCCAATGGCTCCTCGAACGCACCGAGGATCCGGTGGAGCGCATCGCCACACTCACCGGCCTCGGCACACCCGCCAACCTCCGCCGCCACTTCCAACGCCTGACCGGCACCACCCCCAGCACCTACCGCACAGCCTTCCGCACCTTCGTCACCGACCTCACGGGCCCAACATGACCGGCGGGGCAGCGGCGCGCCGGGGCGGCCATGCGACCCCGAGCAGAAACAGCCCCGCGGCCAGTGAGGGCGGCCCGTCCCCGAGCAGCGTGGCCACCGCCGTGGGCACCGAAAGCCCCTCGCCGGCCCGAGTACCGCCCACCCCCGCCGCATCGAGCCCGGTAGCGCGCCCACCCGGCCCCAGGACCGGCCCACCTGCGGCTACATCCGCCGGGCGGGTCGCCCGAGGACGCCTACTTGGCCTCCGCGTACGTATTCACCACCGCCGGCATCAGCGGCAGCAGCACCGGTGTATCGCCGAACACCAACGTCCGGGCCTCGGCTGCGGCCTCGACGATCGCGGCGGCCACCACGTCCGTGAGGTCGGCCGGGCTGTGCACGATGATCTCGTCGTGCTGGAAGAAGACCAGGTGCGGGCGCCCCGACGGCGCCGCGTCGTACGCGGTGAGTCGGCGCCGCAGGGCGGCGAGCAGGGCCAGCGCCCAGTCCGCCGCGCTGGCCTGGATGACGAAGTTGCGGGTGAAGCGGCCTCGGGCGCGGGCAGACCGGGCGCCGGCATCGTCACCCCCGCGGTCGCCGGACGGTTCGCCCATGCCGCTTTCGGCCAGGTCCAGCCATTCCGAGGACGGCGGCGGGCAGGTCCGGCCCAGCCGGGAGCACACGATGCCGCCCTCCTCGCCGGTGCGTGCCGCCGCCTCCACGTAGCCCATCGCGTCCGGGTACTGGCGCCGCAGCGTGGCCAGCAGCGGCCCGATGTCGCCGCTGGTCTGCCCGTACATCGCGCCGAGCAGGCCGAGCTTGGCCTTGGCCCGGTCGCCCTGGAAGGCGGCCTTGGCCAGCGCCTCGTACAGGTCGCCGGCGGCGGCGGAGCGGGCCAGGCCGGAGTCCTGGGACATCGCGGCAAGGATGCGCGGTTCGAGCTGGGCCGCGTCGGCAACCACCAGCCGCCAACCCGGGTCGGCCACTACCGCGCCGCGCAGGACCCGCGGGATCTGCAACGCGCCCCCTCCGCGTCCGGCCCAGCGGCCGGTGACCACGCCGCCGACCACGTACTCGGGGCGGAACCGACCACCCCGCACCCAGGTGTCCTGCCAGGCCCACCCGTGCGCGGCGTGCAGGCGGGCGAGTTCCTTGTACTTGATCAGCAGATCCGCGGCCGGGTGGCCGATGTCGCGCAGGTACCACGTGCGGGTCGAGGTGAGCCGGACGCCCTGGTCGGCGAACGCCTTGATCACCTGGGCGTGCGAATCCGGGTTGAACGCGCGCCCGCCCAGCGCCGCACGCAACTGCTCGGCCAGGTCGGCGAGTCGCTGCGGCGGTGTCCCGGACACCCGAGGGCGGGTGCCGAGCAGTTCGGTGAGCAGCGCGTCGTGCACCTCGACCCGCCAGGGCAGACCGTCGGCGGCCATCTCGGCCGCGACCAATCCACCCGCCGACTCGGCGGCGACCAGCAGCCGAAATCGCGAACGCCGGGCGGGGTCCTCGATCGCCTCGATGCGGCGCAACTGGTCGGCGTGTACCGCGACCACGGCATCGAGCGCGTCGGCGCCGGCGGGCAGCCGTTGACGGTCGGGGACGAACAGGCTGTCCTGCGCGTCGGCGGCGCCGATCGGCAGGTCGTCCGGTACGGGCAGGCCCTTCAGCCGGGCCCAGGCCGCGCCGAGCGAGCGCGGCTCGCCGAATCGGCCCTCGTGCGCGAGCAGCAGCGACTCGACCAGCGCCAGGTCGTGGCAGCGCGCGACCCGGCTGGGCAGCAGCGGTGCGTACGCGCTTTCCGCCGAAGCCCACACCCACCTCGGCGGAACCGGTGCGGCCTCGAGATCGGCGATCGCCGCGACCAGGTCGCCGACCTGCGCGGCGGGCCCCGACGGCACGCCGTCATCGCGCAGCGGCTGCAGCCGACCTCCGTGCCCGTACGCGTCGGGCGCCATCGCGACCCGAGGCGCGACCGGCCTCAACACGCGCCGCCGGCCGACACGCCGCACCCGACCCGATCCACGACCGACCTCCTCCCGACGCATCCGATACGGACGAATCACCCACAACCAACAACCCCACCAACCGCCGCACCTTACCCGCCCGAACCGACACCACCGGTCGACCTCACCGCCACGAGCCACCCGAGAACACCGCACGGCGGGCTTGTACACGGGGCCGGGGCGGCCCGAGGTGCGAGTGCCGGTTCGGCGGGCAGTCACGGCGTGGGTGCCGGCACGGGTGGACCGGCGCGGGTGGGCCGGTCCACCCGCGCCGGTCCGGGTGGGCCGGTGGGCACCGGCAGGCCCGCAAGGCGTAACCCCACACGGCTGACCAAGCCACCGGCGCCGGCCCATACCGGAGCGCGTCCACCCGCGCGGCACACGCACGCACGAATGCGCCGGGCCGATGCCCACCCCCGGCCCATGCGGCCTACGCGGCGTGCCGCTCCCCCGCGACCAGGGGGCTCGGGGGTCCGGCTCGGGCGAGGAGTCGGTGGTCCTCGCCCGAGTCGGGTGGGGTCAGCCGGCTCGGCGGGCGATGGCCGGGGGGTGTTCAGGTGCCTCGTAGGTGGCGGCCTCGGCGTCGCGCAGCAGGGTGATCAGGTCGCTTCGGGCCCTGGCCACGCGGGACCGCACCGTACCGATCGGGCAGCCCGCGATCGTGGCGGCCTCGGCGTAGCCGAAATCCAGCACCTGGGTCAGCACGAACGCCTCCCGGCGGGCCGGGTGCAGCGCCTCGAACAGGTCGTCCAGGGCGAGCCCCTCCTCGAAGCCGGGACGGGAGATGTCCTGGCGGCGCTCGGCGACTTCGACCCAGTCCTCGACCGAGGCGGTCCGCGGCCGGGCAGCCGCGGCGCGATAGCGGTCGACGACCGTGCGCCGGGCGATGGACAGCAGCCAGGTGCGGACCGAGGACGCCCCGGTGAAACGAGGAAGGGCCGTCCAGGCGCGCAGATACGTCTCCTGGGTGAGGTCGTCCGCGCTCTGTACATCGGTCAGATACGCCACGAAGCGCCACACGTCGCGGTGCGTACCCCGGACGAAGTCGTCCACGGCGTCCGGGTCGCCGGCCGCGCCCGCCAGGGCCCGTGCGGTCAGGTCGAGGTCATGCACCGGATACCCCCACACCCTGGACGGAGTACGTCGAGCGGTTCGTGGTCGACGATCGCCGGGCCCGGTGCACGGCCACGGGCCGGCGGTCGGTCGGCGGGTGGACTCTCAAGGCCCGGTCCGTGGGCGGCGTGCGGTCGTCGGGCGCCGCCGACGCCACCCCGGCCGAGTGCGCGCGATGCGGACGGAGCGCACGATGCGCGCGCTGTCGATCGCTTGTCGGCGGATGGTCGGCCCGGCATGCCGGGTGGTCGAAAGGGTGCAGGGAAGTCACGTTTCACGTCCTCGTCATGCGAGCGGCGATCGATCGGGCCCGAGGCGGATCGATGCCGGGTTGGTGGGCGGGACGCCCGCCGGAGCCGAGTACGGCGCGGAAGCCGCGGGCTCGGTCTCGACGGCGGTGCGCGGATCACCCAACGGCGCCTCGGCACGCGACCGGCCCGCTCGGCGCGCGATGTCGGATTCGGACACGGCGACGGGCGGGGCGGCGCGGTGGGCGCTCCTCGGGTGGCGGGTACGCCCGGGTCCACCGGCGGCGACGCGGATGCGTTCCGGGTCGGCGTCGCGCACGCGATGTGCTCGGTCGCGGGTGCTCACCGCGAACGTGGGCCGATGCACGGGCTCACGCTCACGGGCGCGGTACTCACACTCCTGGGCGCGGCGCCGACGCGGACCGGGCGCCCCTTCCGGGCGCGGCCCCGCGCCGTGCGGCGGCCACGAACGAGTACGCGCGAACGGACACTCGCGAACACGCACTCGTCGACACGGCGCCGGACTCGCTCACCGCGCCGAGGGCGAGGCGAACGCGACCGGGTCGTGCCAGCGCACGCGGGTCGGGTGGACGGCTCAGGCGAAGAGCGCGGCGGGCGGCCCGCGGCCCGGCAGCGGGCGGCAGACCCACTTCGGGATGGCCCGTTGGCCGCGATCGCGCGCGCGGGGCATCCCCGGCAGTCGGGTGGCGACCGGCGCCGTCCAGGCGCCGGCCAGGGCGAGCACCACGGTGCCCGCCATCGTTGCGAGCAGGCGCAGCAGCCGGAAGACGGCCTTCTCACCGTGCCGCAGCCACACGCCGCAGCCGAGTGCGGCGAGCACGTGCGCGGCGAACATGCCGCCGGCGCCGTTGCCCATGACCGCCGTCAACGCGCCTTCGTGGTTCATCCCACCGGCGCCGGCGGTGTGGTGTCCGCCGGACGGCGCTCGACCGAAACCGGCCGCCTCCGGTGACTGCCCGGCCAGGTTCGGGTCCAGGCGCATCCGAATCAGGAGTTCGGCGACCGACCGGGTCGGCGCGTCGCCGGGTCGGTCGTCGTTGCACAAAAGGACCTGAAGCCACTGGTCGCGGAAGCGGGCCGCGCCGGTCGGTTCGGGAACCGGTTGGCGGGCCAGCGTGAACAACGTGTGCAGGCCGGCCTGGGCGGCCAGTACCGCGCCGGTGATCACTCCCAGACCGCGCTCGCGATCGGCCACGGCCCAGGCGAGGATGCCGATGCCGACGCCGGCACCGACGGGTGCGGCCCAGTGGATCGACGCGTCGGACATCAACGTGTGCCCGAACAACGCGAGCAGCACGCAGATCACCGCGAAGATCGCGGCGCGAACGGCTCGGAGCACGGACCGGGCAGGCATGGTGACGTCATGTTCCCATCCGCCGGGCGCACCGGAACCCTCGGGTGCCCGGCCGGTTCCCGAATTTCTCCCGAATCCTTCCCGAACCACGCCCGAACGCGCCTTCGAGGCAGGCCCGTTCCGGTCTTGATTTCGGGCAATTCGTGATAAAGCTTGCCCGTCATGGGTATTTCCGGTCGATTCCACATCCCCGTAGGGGAATCCCGGCGGACGGGGAACCGGAGATCATCGCCGGCCGACTACCGGGGTGCCCGCGCCCGACAACCCATGCACATGCCCGCGCAGCCCTCGTGCCGTCCCGCCGTTCGATCCCTGGAGCCCGATTCATGCCCGTGTTCGCCGGCGGACCCGACGCCCGGAACCGCCCCTGGCCCCTGTCGTTGCGTACCGCTACCGCGCGTCCCGCCGCGAACGCGGTCTCGGGGTCGGCCGGGTCGACCTCGGCTGCCCGTACGGTGCTCGCCTTCCTCGGCCTGCTCGTGCTGCTGTTCGTCGTCGCGTTCGCGGTCGGGCGCCAGGCCGGGCCGGTGGCGCCCGACCTGCGCAAGCCCGGTCCGCCCCGAGCCCCGGTGCCGATGGGCGAGGAGGGCGGCGGCGGACACGGCCGGATGGGGCTCGGCGGACCCGCCGGCGCAACGCCCGCTCTCGCGCTCGGCGCACCCGCCGACGCGGCGCGCACTCTCCCGCTCGGCGGAGGTGCGGTGTGACCACCTCGGCGGCCCTGCTCACCACCGACGTCACCGTGTCCGGGATGACCTGCGGGGCCTGCGTGAACCGGGTCGAACGACGGCTGTCCCGGCTGGAGGGGGTCAGCGCGACGGTCAATCTGGCCACCGGTCGGGCGCGGGTGGTGCATCCCGCGTCGGTGCCCGTGGTCGAACTGCTGGCTGCGGTCACCGAAGCCGGCTACTCGGCCACCCTGACGACGGCGACCCCCGCCGCGGCCCGACCGGCCGGCGCCGGGGAGCCGGACCACGGCCGACGGGACCTGTTGCTGACCGCCGCGCTCGCGGTCCCGGTCCTGGTGCTGTCCATGGTGCCCGCGTGGCAGTTCACCAACTGGCAGTGGTTGTGCCTGATGCTGACCGCGCCGGTGGCGACCTGGGGTGCGTGGCCCTTCCACCGGCGAGCCCTGCACGGGCTGCGCTATGCGGGCGCGACCATGGACACCCTGGTCAGCCTGGGTGTACTCGCCGCGTTCGGGTGGTCCCTGTGGGCGCTGTTCGTGGGCGGCGCGGGCGAAGCCGGGATGCGGATGACGTTCGGCCTGCTCCCGTCCGCGACCGGCACAGAGGCCCACTCATATCTCGAAGTCGCGGTGGCCGTACCCCTGTTCGTCCTGTTCGGCCGCCGGTTGGAGGAGCGGGCGCGCCGGCGTACCGGATCGGCGGTGCGGGAGTTGGCCGCGCTGGTCCCGGACGAGGCCGCCGTGCTGCACCCGGGACGGGGCGGCCAGGAGGTCGAGGTGACCGTGCCGACCGCGTCCTTGACGGTCGGTCAGGTGTTCGTGGTGCGTCCGGGCGAGCGGGTGCCGGCGGACGGGGTCGTGGTCGAGGGCCGCTCCGCGTTGGACGTGTCCCATCTGACCGGGGAGAGCCGGCCGCTGGAGGTGGGCCCGGCGGATCCGGTTCCCGGCGGGAGCGTCAACGAGGGCGGCCGGTTCACCGCACGCGCCACGGCGGTCGGCGCGGACACCCGACTCGCCCGGATCACCGCCGCGGTCGAGGAGGCCCAGGCCGGCAAGACCGGCGCGCAGCGCCTGGCCGATCGCATCGCGGGCGTGTTCGTGCCGTCCGTGCTGGCGACGGCGGTGACCGTGCTGGGCTTCTGGCTCGGCGCGGGCGGCGATCCGCAGGCCGCGGCCGGCGCGGCGATGGCCGTGCTGGTGGTCGCCTGCCCGTGCGCGCTGGGCCTGGCCACGCCCACCGCGATCCTGGCCGCGACCGGTCGCGGTGCCCGGATGGGCGTGCTGATCCGCGAACCCGCCGCTTTGGAACGGCTGCGCCGGGTGGGCACCGTCGTGGTGGACAAGACCGGCACACTGACCACGGGCAGCATGAGCCTGCTGCGCCACGAGCCGGCCCCGGGGGTGGATCCGGGCGAACTGCTGTCCCTGGTCGGCGCGGTCGAGGCCGCGTCCGGGCATCCCATCGGTCGGGCCGTGGCCCGGGCCGCGACCGAGCGGTTCGGCCCGTTGCCGCCGGTGGCCGACTTCGCGGCCGAACCGGGCACCGGCGTACGCGGCCTGGTGGAGGGGTCGCGGGTGGCGGTGCTGCGGCCGGGCGCCGAGGACGTGACATCGTTGCCGGTGAACCTGCGGGCGGTGCTGTGCGAAGCGGACGCGGCCGGGGACACAGCCGTGCTCGCCACGGTGAACGGCACGCCGGCCGGGGTGTTGGTGCTGGGCGACTCGGTGCGTCCGGAGGCCGCCGGCGCGATCCGGGCCCTGGATCGGCTCGGCATCACGGTGATCCTGGCCACCGGCGACCGTCCGGGGCCGGCGCGCGCGATCGCCGACGCGGTGGGCATCGACGAGGTGCTGAGCGAGTTGGACCCGCACGACAAGGCCGACCTGGTCCGGGGCCTGCGCCGGGACCAGTCCGGCCGGGCGATCGCGGTGGTCGGGGACGGGATCAACGACACCATCGCGCTGGGCGCGGCGGACCTGGGTATCGGGATGGGTGGCGGTACGGCCGCGGCGATCGGCGCCGCGGACGTCACGCTGGTCGGCGACGACCTGAGCGCGCTCGCCGACGCGATCCGGCTCTCCCGGCGCACGACCGGCACCATCCGAGCCAATCTCGGCTGGGCGTTCGGCTACAACGTGCTGCTGATCCCGGTCGCGGTGACCGGCCTGCTCAATCCGATGCCGGCCGCCGCGGCGATGTCGGTCAGCTCGCTGGCGGTGGTGGGCAACAGCCTGCGGCTGACCCGATTCCGCACCGACCGCCGTCCCGAGCACCGTGCCGATCGCGGCACGGACCCGCGCTCCGACCGCCGCCGCGACCGCCGTTCCGACGACGCGAGCCAGGACCGGACGTGAAGCCCCTCGCCCTGCTCAAGACGGTCGCGGGCCCCCTCGTGGCGGCAGCCCTCGCACTGGCCCTGCTCACCGCCTGGACGGCCGGTGGGCAAGCCGGCAGCGCCCCGAAGCTCTCGATCAGCGACGGTCGCGTGCACCTGGCCACCAACGCCGACGCGACCTCCGCCTACTTCACCATCCGCAACTCCGGTGCCGCCGACGACGAACTCGTCTCGGTCAGCACACCGATCACCGACGACGTGGGATTCAGCTTCCACACCTACACCGGCTACGCCGGTCGGATGTGGATGACCGAGTCCCTGCCGATTCCGGCCAACGGCCTCCTGGGCATGACCGCGAGCGGCGCCAACATCATGCTCGGCACACCCCCGAAACTCACGCCGGGCCAGGTCGTCCCCTTCACCCTCCGCTTCCGGCACAGCCCACCGATCCACACCACGGCCGTCGTCATCCGCCCCGGCACCTGGACTCCGGCCAAAACGACCTGACCGCCCGAACCCCTACGGCCCGCTGCGCCCGGACACCGCGCGGTGGCGTCACGCGGCCTGTGGTCACCGCGGAGGCGGCCCGCGCGGACGACCCGCCCCGACGAAGGGTCGGGAGCCGACCGGGGACAATAAGGGATCATCCCGGGTGCGCGGCGCAGCGGCGGCTCGCGGCATCCCGATCCGGCAGGAGTCCCCACACCGTGTCCGACCAGCGCGAACCCGCCGTACCCGGCCGGGATCCGGGCCTCCTCGACGAACGAGCCGACAGCCTGCGCGCCGACTGCGCGAACTGCTTCGCGCTGTGCTGCGTCGCGCCCGCCTTCGCCGCCTCGGCGGACTTCGCCCTCGACAAGCCCGCCGGGCGCGCCTGTCCCAACCTGCGCTCGGACGACTTCGGCTGCGGCGTACACACGCGCCTGCGCGACATCGGCTTCTCGGGCTGCACCGTCTACGACTGCTTCGGCGCGGGACAGAAGGTCGCCCGGGTCACCTACGCGGGGCAGGACTGGCGCCGGGCGCCGCACACGGCGAAGCAGATGTTCCGGGTGTTCCCGATCATGCGCGACCTGCACGAACTGCTCCGGTATCTGTACGAGGCGCAGTCCCTGGCACCGGCGCGCCCGATCCACGGCCGGCTGCGTGCCGCCTACGAGGACACCGAGCGGCTCACCCGTGGCGAGCCCGCCGAGCTGCTCCGGATCGACATCGGGGCGCTGCGGCAACAGCTCAACCCGCTGCTGCTGCGGGCGAGCGAGCTGGTCCGGGCCGGTGTCGGGGGCAAGAAGAAGGACCGCCGAGGCGCGGATCTGATCGGCGCCCGGCTCAAGGGGGCCGACCTGCGCGGCGCGAACCTGCGCGGGGCGTACCTGATCGGCGCCGACCTGCGCGGTGCGGACCTGCGGCTCGCCGACGTGATCGGCGCCGACTTCCGCGACGCGGACCTGCGCGGCGCGGACCTCACCGACGCCCTCTACCTCATCCAGTCCCAACTCGACGCCGCCAAGGGCGACTCCCACACCACCCTCCCCCCGATCCTCACCCGCCCCACCCACTGGAGGTGACCGGCGCGTGCCCCCCCGGCGGAGATCGCGCCACGCGGCGCCGACCCGGCGGGATCGGCCGTCTCGCGCAGGAGAGCCTGGGCCGTGTCCAGCGCACGCGCGCTGTCCGCGAGCGCCGTCCCCAGCGCCGCGGCGAGCGCGGTCGGCCGCGGGAACGTGGGACTCGGCATCCGGGTCAGTCGGTCGCCCAGGCAGCGCGCCTGACCGGCGGCCAGCGACAGCGCGATCAACGCCTCCCTCCGCCGCTGCCACGGCCCGACCGGAAGCAGCGAGTCGAGCACGCAAAATGCGCGCCGCACCGCTTCCCCGTGCCCGAGCACCCCGGTGTGGATCTCCCGGGTCCGGGCGCGCAGTTCGATCGCGGACTCGACCGGCCCCCGGCCGGCCGGCGCGCACGGTTCCGGGCTCGTCGAGCGCCCGCGTTCGAACGTGTACAGCGGCCGGCCCATCGCGTCCGCGAGCCGAGTCCACGCGTGGCCCTCGACCGGCGGATCGGCGACATCGCCCACGGCCAACAGTGTGCGTGCGTCGCACTCGGTGAACGTGCGTCGATCCTCATCGGAATTGTTCATCGAGCCGCCTCCCGCTGTCGCATGTCTCGAACCGCACGTCGAACCGCACGTCGAGCCAGAGGGCCGATCAGAAAGGCGCCGCATGACGCCTACCGGTCGAACGCGCGACCGCCCGGGCGCCGTTGGACCGGGCCGGCGGCGCGCCGATCCCTCCGCGCCCGAGCCGGACCGGTACCCGAGGCACCGACCCGGGCCGCGTCGCTCGGATCCAGGCGCCGTCTCGTGGCCCGGCGCGGCCGCAGACGCCACCGACCGGCGCCCGCCGGGACGCTCAGGCCCGGCCGAGCACGTATTCGAGCGTGTCCGAACGGGCCCGGCCCAGCACGCTCTCGCGCAGTGCCTCGGCGAACTCCTCGACGGTGACCACCCCGTCGCCGTCCGCGTCCATCGCGTGCAGCCAACCGATCCGGTGCGGGGCCGTGCCGTCCGCACCGAGCAGACGCGCGTAGTCGGCCTGATCGATCCGGCCGTCCCCGTCCCGGTCCACCGCGGCGGCCACCCGGACCATCAACGCGGCCATCGCGGCCCCCGGCGCGGCCTCGGCGAGCACCCGGTACTCGTCGGCGTCGACCACGCCGTCCCCGTTCGCATCCGCCGTCGCACGCAACTCGTCCCACCACGCGTGAAAGGCCGCGTACATGACCTCCTCGTCCACTGCGGCCAGGTCCAGTCGATCGCTGAACACCCGGGCGAGGGCGGCCAGATCGGGCCAGGACAGCACCCCGTCGCCGGTCTGGTCCAGGATCCGCACGAACATGTCGGCGAGTTGCGTCGCCGGGTCGGCCGGGCGATCGCGCGGGCCGAACCGGCGCAGCCCGCGCCCGGCCTCCCGTCTGGCCGCGATGTAGGTCGCCGCGAGCGGCATGTACACCCACTTCGTCGGCAGCAGATCGCCGGCCACCGCCACGGTCCGACACGCGAGCGACACCACCGTCCGGGCGCCGAACGGCACCCGGCCGCGCTCGCCCAGCCGCTCCCGAAAGGCCGGCGGCAGAGTGGTCGCGACGGCGGTGCGGATCGCGCCGCCGAGCACCGCGCACGCAACCGACCACACCGCCTCGGGGACGAAGGACAGCTGCGCCGGCGCCGGCAACCGCCCGAGTGCGTCCAGGAGTTGCTCGACCCCTTGGCCGGCCGTCAGCTTCTCGCGCACGATCTCGTCGAACCAGACCCGGTATTCCTCCACCGTCTCCGGCATCGCGCTCGCCGGCACCCCCAATTGCAGACCCACCACCAGCCATTCCGCGTACAACTCGGCCTGCCGCTCGTCGTCGAGCGGATCGCCGCCGAGCTCGCACATCAGCACCATCGCGTCGAACACGGTCAGGTGCACCCACGCCTGGGCTTCCGGGTCGAGCGCCGAGTACGTCCGGCCGTCCGGATCCACGCCGTTGATGTGCCCGTGCAGCCGGCGCAGCCGGGCGGCCTCGTGCTCGCGGTCCGCCTGGTCCTGGTAGAGCAGCCGCTGCAGGCTGAGCAGGGTCTGCTCGGCCCGGCGCCACGGATGTCGCCGGTAGGTGGAGAACTCCACCACGCCGGCACCGACCACCGGATGCGCGGTCTCCAGCACGATCGCCCGACCGATGGTGGTCAGCAGGCGCCATTGGCCCAGGTAGCGCCAGCTGAGGGAGCCGGCGCCGGGGAAACGTTCGGGGCGGCCCGGCATCCGGGGGGTATCCGACATGTGCGGCCTCTCTCGCCGATCGGCATGTAGTCGTGACGATACAATTAGTCACCATTCGTCGTGGCCGATCCGAAAAACCGCCGACCTCCGCCCGCGAGTCGGCCCCACCGACGAGTTTCGGAAGCGGTCACGGTCGACCTCACCGAGACTGGAAGGGCCGACCCGGCCACCGCTGCCGGCGTCGGCCGGGCCACCGCCGAGGAGGGCAGCCGGATGGCAATCGTGATGGCCGAGAAGACGATGTCGCTGGACGGGTTCATCGCAGACTCGTCGGACGACGTGGCGGAATTGTTCGAGTGGTACTCGAACGGGAATGTGGAGACGCCCGCGCCGGGCGGGGGGATGACGTTCCGCACCTCGGAGCCGAGTGCCCGGCACCTGCGCGAGCTGGTGGTCAACACGGGGGCGGTCGTGACCGGACGCCGGCTGTTCGACCTCACCGACGGGTGGGGCGGCAGCCACCCGATCGGCGTGCCGGTGTTCGTGGTCACCCATCACGTACCCCAGGACTGGGTCGCCGAGCATCCACAGGCGCCGTTCACGTTCGTCACCACCGGCCTGGAGAGGGCCGTCGCGCAGGCCCGAGCGGTGGCGGGCGACCTGTCGGTGGGGGTGGGCGGCGCGGACATCGTGCGCCAGTGCCTGAACGCGGGCCTGGTCGACGAGATCGTGGTCAACCTGGTGCCGGTGTTGTTGGGCGCGGGCATCCGCTTCTTCGACCACCTCGCCGACACCCCGATCAAGTTGGCGGCGACCCGGGTGATCGAGGGCCGGCACGTCACGCACCTGTACTTCCGGGTGGTCCGCCCGAGTTGAGGCCCCGCTTCGGATCCGGGACCCGCCCGCGACTCACGCCTCGCGCAGCACCGTCGCCAACTCTTCGACGGTGCCCGTCCAGGCGTGCGCCGGCGGCGCCGCGAAGCCCACCAGGACACCCTGTTCCGCGGCCGCCCCGTGCCACAGCTCGCCCAGTCCCCGCAGGGCGATCCCGCGCTCCGAACTGAGCGCCAGCACCCGCTCCTCGGCCGGCCCGCCCGCCGGGAACGTCATCAACACGTGCAACCCGGCCGGCACGCCCCACAACCGCAGCGCGCCCGCCCGTTGTTCCGCCTCGAACCGGCGTACCAGATACGCCCGCCGCCGGCGATAGCTCAGCCGCGAGGCGCGTACGTGCCGGTCGTAGTCGTGCCGGGCGAGCAGGTCGGCGAGAACGAGTTGGCCCAGCCCCTGGGTGTGCCAGTCGGCCCGGAACTTGGCCCGCACCACCGGTTCGACCAGATGTCCGGGCAGCGCCATCCAGGCCAACCGCAGGCCGGGCCCGAGCGTCTTGGACACCGATCCGCAATAGGCGACGTGCTCCGGCGCCATGCCCTGAAGCGCGCCGATCGGCTGCCGGTCGTAGCGGAACTCGCCGTCGTAGTCGTCCTCCACGATCAGCCCGCCGCTCGCGCGTGCCCACGCGCACATCTCGTGTCGTCGCGCGGGCCGCAGCGGCACGCCCGTCGGGTACTGATGCGCCGGCGTGAGCACCACCGCGCCCATCGCCGGATCGGCCGGCCGCTTCAGCCGCGCACCGTCGGCGTCCACCGGCAGCGGCAGCACCGCCGGCCCGGCGCGGCGGATCACGTCGCGGTAGACGTTGTGCCCGGGGTCCTCCATGCCCACCGCCCGCACCCCGGCCTCGGTCAGCACGCGCGCGAGCAGGCCGATCGACTGGTAGAAGCCGGACGTGATCACGATGCGATCGGGCGTGGTCAGCACGCCGCGGGTGCGCCCGAGGTGTTCGGCCAGCGCGGTGCGCAGTTCGAGTCGACCCTGCGGATCACCCACGCCGTGTACGTCGGCCGGCGCCGCAGTGGTCAGCACCCGGCGGGTGGATCGCAGCCAGGCCGAGGTCGGGAAGGCGGACACGTCCGGCATCCCGGGCCGCAGATCGAATCGCGGCACGGCCGGCACCGACGGACCGCCCGCCGCGTCCCGGGCGGCCGGCTCGGTCGGACCCGCGACTCGGGTCGCGGCGCCCTGACGCGCAATCAGATACCCCTCGGCGACCAGTTGGTCGTACGCGGCGGTCACCGTCCCGCGCGCGAAGCCCAACTCGGCGGCCAGCCCGCGCGTGGACGGCAGCGGCGCGCCCGGCGCCAGCCGCCCGGCCCGTACCGCCGCCCGCAGTGCACGCTCCAAGCCGATACGGCGACCCTCGGCGGTGTCCACCTCGACGTGCAGGTCGATCGCGTCGACCGGGAAACTGGACCAGTCCTCGAACATTTCACTGGATCTTAACGATGGTCCGGTGGCCCGCGTAGCGTCGCCTTCATCGCGGCCGACTACACCGGAACCACCGCATCCGCCTCCCCCAAGGACACCCGCATGATCGTGTTCGCGCACCTCAGTGACACCCACCTCGACGGCGGCCCGCGCGCGGCCGAGCGCACTCGGGCGGTCATGGCCCACCTGAACGGGCTCCCCCACGACCTGGCCGCGGTGCTGGTCACCGGCGACATCGTGGACAACGGCCTGCCCGCCGAATACGAGGAGGCGCGGGCGCTGCTCGCGTCCCGGCACCCGGTGCTGATCCTGCCCGGCAACCACGACGTACGCGGGCCCTTTCGCGCGGGACTGTTCGACGAGCCCGAAGGCGACGAGCCGATCAACCGGGTGCACCACACGGCCGACGGCGCGGTGTTCGCGCTGTGCGACTCGTCCATCCCGGGCCGCGCGGACGGCCTGCTGGCCGACGAGACACTGTCCTGGTTGACCGACGTCCTGGACGAAACCCCGTCCACCACGCCGGTATTCGTGGCCTTCCACCACCCGCCGGTGGAGTTGGGCAGTCCGGGGATCGACCGGATCCGCCAGTTCGGCGCCGAGCGGCTGGCCGACGTCATCGCCCACCGGTCCAACGTGGCGGGCCTGCTGTGCGGGCACGCGCACACCCCGGCGGCCACCACGTTCGCCGGCAAGCCGCTGATCGTGGCGCCCGGTGTGGTGTCCACGATCAATCTGCCGTGGGAACGGGCCGACGACGACGCCCCGTTCATCGACTCGAAGCTGCCGCCCGCGCTGGCGTTCCACCGGCTCGACGACGAGGGTCGGCTGACCACACACTTCCGCACGGTGGTCTGATCGCCCGATAGCGTGCCGCGGGTACGCCAACGGAGCGAAGGGGGCTGCCGATGTTCGGACGACGCCGGCTGAGCCTGCGGCCCGGCGACGTGTACCTGCTGTGCACCGACGGCGTCGCCGAACAGATCGACTACCACCCGCTCGGCGCCCTGTTGGCCGCTCCCGACGCGCCCACCGAGATCGTCGCCCGGCTACTCGCCGCGACCCTGGAGGCGGGCGGGCACGACAACGCGACCGCGATCGTATTGTGCGTGGATCGCCGCGAGGATCAGCCTGCCGACGGCTCGTCGACCTGAGCGTCGACCGGCACGTGCTCGCGTTGCTCCGCCAGGTGGGCGAGCAGGAGCGCAGCGGCTTCGCGTGGTCGCTCGACCGAGGGCAGGTGGCCGGCCCAGGGCAGTTCGAGGTGCCGCGCGTTCGGCAGCGACCCTGCCGACTCGGCGGCGATCGCGCGGAAGTCCGCGAGGTCGTGCGCGCCGGAGACGACCAGGCACGGCGCGGTGATCGCGGACAGGTCGACGTCGACGTTCGGCACGCCCGGGGCCGGTATCGGGCCGGCGGCGAGCCGTTGGTCGAAGACGTCGCGCTGCATCACACCCACCTGATAGCGGGTCAGCGCGTCCGCCGCGGGGCCCAGCCGGGTGTCCAGCACGAGTTCCACCGCCCCGGCCACGTCGCCGGCCGCCAGGAGCGCCCGCTCGCGCGCCTCGATCGCGCGCAGCGCCGGGGACGGGATGTGGCCCGGGCGGCCGGCGCACAGCAGCGCGAGCGAGTCGACCCGATCCGGTCGGCGGGCGGCGACCTCCAGGGCCACCGTGCCGCCGTGGCACGCGCCGACCAGGGCCGCGCGCCCGATCCCGAGCGCGTCGAGCAGGTCGAGCACGTCGTCCGCGTCGCGCCGCGGGTCGGTCGCGGGCGGCGTGCGTCCGAAGCCGGACAGGTCCGGCCGCACGACCCGGTATCCGGCGTCGATCAGCACGGACCACTGGGGATCCCACATCCGCCGGTCGCAGACCGACGAGTGCAGCAACACCACGACCGGCCCGGTGCCATCCTTGTCATGCGCAAGCGTCATGCCGCCGACTCTAGGGCGTGTCGCCGATGTGCCCGACCGGGACAAGCGGTTCCCGGCCGGCGCGCGGATGCCTTCCACCTCCGGATTTCCCGGCTTCGCGGTGCTTCGTGCGAGGATTTCCGGACGTGCGGTAGCCCCCACCGAGCGAAGGATGAGCGCGATGCGCGACGACAAGATCAGCGAATACCTGGACCGCCTCGCCGACCGGGTACCGGCGCCGGGGGGCGGTGCGGCCGCCGCGCTGCACGCGGCACAGGCGGCCGCGCTGCTGGGTATGGTCGCGCGGTACACCACCGGCGACAAGTACGCCGAGCATGCCTCCTCGATCGCCCAGGTGGTCGCGCTCACCGACGAACTGCGGGGTGTGGCACTGCGGTTGGCCGAGGAGGACGCGGCCGCCTTCACCGCGGTGACCGAGGCGTACACACTGGCCCGGGACACCGACGAGGCCAAGGCCGTGCGCTCGGCCACGATCGCCGCCGCGCTGGTCGGTGCGGCCAAGCCGCCCGCCGAGGTGGTCGCGCTGGCCGCCGCGTGCGTCGAACTGGCCGAAAAGCTGCTGCCGATCGGCAATCCCAACGTGATCACCGACGTGGCCGCGGCGGCCGAGGCGGCGCGGGCTGCGGCGACCACGGCGCGGGTGAACATCGAGATCAATCTCGGCGGGATCCGGGACGAGCAGGCCCGCACCGAGTTCACCGCGCAGGCCGCGCGGGTGGACGGCATCGCCGCGCGCGCCGATCAGGTCACCGCGGCCGTGCGCAAGGAGATCGTCCGATGACCGCGACCGTGCTCTCCGGCAGGGACCTTGCCGCCGCGATCCGCACGGAGACCGCGACCCGGGCGGCGCTGCTCGCCGAGGCGGGCTCCCCGGTCACCCTCGCGGTCGTGGTGGCCACCGCCGACGAGTCCACCGCGTGGTACGTGCGCTCGATCGCCGGGGCCGCCGCGAAGGTCGGCATCACCTGCGACGTGGTCGACCTGGGTGCGGACGCGACCGCGGAGGCGATCCGGGGCACGCTGGAGGCGCTCGGCGCGGACGACGGTGTGCACGGAATCATCCTGCAGACCCCGCTGCCGGACGGCGCGGCCCTGGAGGACCTGGCCGGCGCGATCGCCTTCGGCAAGGACGTGGACGGCGCCAACCCGCTCTCGCTCGGCCGACTGGCCGCCGGGCTGCCCGCGTTCGCACCGGCCACGGCCGAGGCGGTGGTGGCGATCCTGGATCACCACGGCGTCGAACTCGCCGGCCGGCACGTCGCGATGGTCGGCCGCTCGATGGTGGTCGGCAAGCCCGCCGCGCACCTGCTCCTGGACCGCAACGCCACAGTCACCATCTGCCACTCGCGGACCAAGGACCTGGCCGGGCTGACCTCGACTGCGGACGTGGTGGTCGCCGCGGTCGGCCGGCCCGGGCTGATCACCGCCGAACACGTCGCACCCGGCGCGGTCGTGGTCGACGTGGGCACCAACCCCACCGCCGACGACGGCCTGGTCGGCGATGTGGACGCGGCCTCCGTGGCACCGGTGGCCGGCGCGCTCACCCCCGTGCCGGGCGGGGTGGGACCGGTGACGACGGCGCTGCTGCTGAGCCACACGGTGCGCGCGGCGGCATCGCCCTGAGCCTGGGGCCCTGGGCCCTGGGTTCGCGCCCGACCTGCGGCCGGGGGTCCTCAGGCTCCGGACGGGTCGATCACGCAAGTCGACACCGTCCCGATCAAAAGGTCTATGCCAATAGTGTCATCTCGGAGTAACTCCGGGAGACCGGCCGGCCGCGCCCTCCGCACCGGGCCGCCCGGCGGCCCGAGGACGTACCGTGAAGAGGTGAGCACCAACGATCCGGGCGGCCCCGGTGGAGGGGGCGCCACTCCGTCCGGGCCGGTTCCGTCCCAGCGCCGTCGACGCAAGCGCTACTTCGTGATGATGGGCATCTGCCTGCTGCTGTTCCTGCTGGCCGGCACGGTGGTCTACCGCTGGTCGTTCCCGGCCGCCGTGGCCATGACGGTCGTCGCGATGGCGATCCCGCCGTTCGCGGCGATCGTGGCCAATCGGCGCGAGCCCGGCGACCGCTGGTGGGACGAGTAGCGCCTGCGAGCACGGGATCTTCCGGTCGGCGGTCGTGCGGTCACGGATTCGTCCCGACGCGGTGACGGTCGCCGGGATCGCGAACCACGGCAACCGCCCGACCCGTCCCAGCCGTTGACCCGCGATCACGCGGGCAGGGGGGAAGGGGGCCGAGATGCCCATCGATCCGGGTATGCGGGCGGCACGGCAGGCTCAGGCGTTCCGGAACGACGTCAACCGGCGGGTCTTGCGCGAGCAGGTGTCCGCCTACGACCGGTGGCGCCGGCGCGGCGGGCGTTCGGGCGCCGGCGGCGTGTTCATGCTGCTGCTGGTGATCGGCGCGGTGGTCCTCGCCGCGAAGTACCCCGACCAGGCACACGACTTGGTCGACCGGGCCCGACCGGTCCTGGACCTGGCGCTCGGCTCGATCGACGACCTACGCTGACCCGACCGAGCGCGACGCCGGCGACGGCGCAAGGGCGCGCCGTGCGGGCCCGGTTCGAGGGAAGTCGGACAACCGGGCAGTAGGGTCGGTGCCCGAGCGACGGGTGCCGTGCGGCCGTCGAGTGTGGCGTCGGGCCATGGGGCCGTCGGGCCAGGAGAGGACGTCGTCATGGGACCAGTCATCGCGGTCACCGGAGCGAGCGGGCAGATCGGCGGCCGGGTCGCCCGCCGGCTCGCGGAAGCCGGCATGGCACAGCGCCTGGTGGGCCGGGACACGTCCCGGCTGCCCGAGTTCGACGGTGCGGTCAAGGCTCCGCCGGCGTCGTACGGCGACGGGGCGGCGGTACGGCGGGCCCTGGAGGGGGCGGACACGCTGTTCCTGGTCTCGGCCCACGAGAGCGCCGATCGGGTCCGTGAGCACATCACCGCCGTGGACGCGGCGGTCGCGGTCGGCGTCCGGCGGATCGTCTACGTGTCCTTCCAGAGTGCGGCGCCGGACGCGACCTTCACGTTCGCGCGCGACCACTGGCACACCGAGCAGCACATCCGGGACACCGGGCTGCGCCACACGTTCCTGCGCGACAGCCTGTACCTGGCCGTGCTGCCCGCCATGGTCGGCGCCGACGGGGCCATTCGCGGTCCGGGCGGGCAGGGGCGGGTCGCGGCGGTGGCGCACGACGACATCGCGGACGCGGCGGCGGCCGTACTGCTCGGCGGCGACGCGCACGACCACCTCACCTACGACCTCACCGGCCCCGAGGCGATCACCCTCGCGGAGGCGGCGGCCGTGCTGACCCGCTTCACCGGGCGACTGATCGAGTACGTCGCGGAGTCCCGGGACGAGGCGTACGCCTCCCGCGCGCAGTACAACGCGCCGGCCTGGGAGATGGCGGGCTGGGTGACCTCGTACGAGGCGATCGCCACGGGCGAGATGGCCAAGGTCTCCACCGCGATCCCGATGCTCACCGGCCGGCCCGCGCAGAACCTGCCCGGCTACCTGACCACCCACCCGCAGGCGTGGGAGCACCTCAAGGCGTAGCGCCCGACGGCACCCGACGCGGACCGGCCCGGTGGCTCCCCCGACCGGCCGTGCCCGGGTGCGGCCGGCACCGGGGCCGGGTCTGCTGGGGCTATGCACCCCAAACACCCGATCATCGAGCTGACCGAGCTGCTGATGCGCGAGACGGACCTGCCGCAGGATCGCGCGGGTGCCCTCGTGCAACGAATCTGGGACGCGGGCGTGGCCGAGGGCACCCGCCGGATGACGGAGGATCTCGCCGCCGCCAACCGGGAGAGCGCGGAACTGCGCCGCGCGCTCGACGACGAGTGACCGTGACCCGGGACGCCCTGCCGCGCGATGCCGAAGGCGTGGTGTCCCGGCTCGGGGGCCGGACCGGGACACCACGCCCGCCGGTGACGCGGGCGTCGCGCTACAGCGGCAGCGTGTTCGGGAGCGGGTTGACGGTGTTCAGGGTGTTCAGGCCGTCCGGGTAGACGACGCTCGGGACGCCGGCGACCCGGCCCCTGTTCGGGGTCGGCTCGTGCGCGTGGGCGGCGGATGCGCCGAAGGTCACGGCGAGGGCGGTGCCGGCCGCGGCGGCGGCGATGCGCTTGATCATGTCCCGCCCAACGAGATCACGGGCACTTGGTCACCGCGTCGTGCTCACCAGGACGGCCCGGTTCACCTGTTCGGCATTCGTAGCCCGCCGCGCACCGGGAACAGGAGCACCGACCCGGAGGAGGAATTCGGATGGCGGAGCACCGGAACCGGCCGGCCGGCGGCGTGGCCCGATGATCCACGACGGTCGGCTGCCGATGAGCCTGGCGTTCGCGTCGCTGCTGCTCACCTTCCTGGTGACGCGGACGATCACCCGACTGATCCGGGCCGGTCGGGGTCCTTTTCGCAACGTCAGCAGCGGCGGTGTGCACATCCATCATGTGGTGCCCGGCATCGTGCTCGCGCTGATCGGCGGCTTCCTCGCGGTCGGCACCGGCGAATACCTGGTCGCCCGGTCGGTCGCGGGTGTGGTGCTCGGGGTCGGCGCCGGGCTGGTGCTGGACGAGTTCGGGATGATCGTGCACTTGGCCGACGTGTACTGGACCGAGCAGGGGCGGATCTCGATCGAGGCCACCGTGTTGACCGTCGCCGCGGTCGGCTTGGCGGCGAGCGGGTTCGTGCCCTTCGACGCGACGCCGGAGGGCGACGCCATCGGCGATCGGGTGGCGTGGGTGGTCGTGTTGTTGCTCGACGTGGCGATGGCCGCGATCACCTTCGCCAAGGGCAAGGTCGGCACCGGCGTGATCGGCGTGTTCGTCCCGATCGTCAACATCGTCGCGGGGATCCGGCTGGCCCGACCCGGTTCGCCGTGGGCCCGGCGGTACTACCACGACAAGCCCCACAAGCTGCGTCGCGCCACCGCGCGGGCGGACCGCCGCGATGCCCGCTGGAAGCCGATCCGCCGCCGCTTCGAGGACACCATCGCGGGCCCACTGGTGGCCGCGCCCATGCCCGTGACACCGAGGCCCGAACCACGGGGGCGACGCGAGGTCGACGGCGCGCGACACACCTGGCGCCGAGTGGGGGCCGGCGCCGGGTGACCGCGAGTCTGCGGCAGCCGGCCTTGGGCAGGGCGGGCGGCGTCGGCGATGACGAGGGCGTCGCGCCGGCGTCGAGCACCGCGTCCCTCCCGGGATGCTCGTTTCTCCCGGCGTCACGCCCGCGCACCGCCGGCGCGCATTCACGTTACGCGGACCAACCACCCTTGGACGGTCGGGCGTTGCGCTCGGCCCGGTGGCGGTCGGGCCTCTCGTCAGCGGTCAACCGGTGCTCCGGGCCCGGTGACAGCACCCCCGGGCCATGCGTTCGGCAAGGAGTGCAGGTCATGCCGGGCTCGGAGGTCGGGAGCCTCGTTTCAGGGCCACGGAAAGCGTATGGGGCGGTGTCGTCCAGCCGGGCGGCCTCGCCGCTTACCGGCCCGGGGGCGGCTCCGTGGCTGCGGACGTGGCGGCTGGGTGTTGTCGCGCGGCCAGGACCGCGATGTCGTCCTCCGGCTTGTCGGTGATCATGCGCGCGATCAGCGTGTCCACCAGGCGCACCAGCGGCGTCGCGGCGGACAGCCCCACCCGGGTCAGCCGCTGGAGCGATTCGCCGATGTCCTCGCCCCGGCGCTCGATCAGGCCGTCGGTGTACATCACCAGGACCCGCTCGGGTTCGCTGCGCCGGCGCACCGAGGTGTAGCCGCCGAACCCGGTGCCCAGCGGTGGTCCCACGGGGACGTCGACGAGTTCGGCCGCGTCGCCCGGGCCGACGAGCAGCGGCGGCAGGTGGCCGGCGCTGGCGAAGGTGACCGTGCCCGCGGCCGGGTCGACCTGGACCAGCAGGCAGCTGGCCACCCGTTCGATGCCCGCCTTGGTACTGGTGCGGTCCACCGCCGCCAGGATCTCGTGCGGCTCCAGGTCGGAGCGCGCCTGCACCCGCAGCAGCGCCCGGAACTGGCTCATCTCCACCGCGGCCTGCACGCCGTGTCCCATCACGTCGCCCACCGCGAGCAGCGTGCGACCGCCGCTGAGCGCGACCGCGTCGTACCAGTCGCCGCCCACCTCGACGCTGCTGCCTGCGGGTCGGTAGCGCGAGGCCAGCTCGATGTCCGGGTGCGGTGCGTCCGGGGCCGCCAGCAGCGCGTGCTGGAGGGCGAGCGCGATGTCGTGCTCGTGCGCGTAGCGGCGGGCGTTGTCCACGCTGAGCGCCCCGCGCCGGGCCAGGTCCCGGGCCAGCACCACGTCCTCGGTGGAGAACGACTGCGCCGTGCCGTGGCGGGCCAGGGTGACCATGCCGATCGCGCTGCCCCGGGCGACCAGCGGCAGGGCCACGATCGAATGCAGGCCGACCGAGCGGAAGATGTCGACCCGGTCGGGGCTGGACACCTCGCGGGCCAGTTCCTCGTCGCTCACCCGGTTGACCACCACCGGGCTGCGCTCGCTCAGGGCGCGCGGCACCATCGAGCCCTGTTGGTAGTCCACGTTCTCGCCGGGCCGGCGCAGGATCGCGGCCTGCTCGGCCATCCCCGGCCGGTGCGAGAGCGCGGCGCGCCACATCCGGACCATGTCCTGCGGCGCGTGCGGGGTGCCGTTGGCGCCCTCGACCGCGAACACGTCGACCGCCGCCACGTCGCCGAGCTCGGCGACGAAGAGTTCGGCCAGTTCCTCGCAGGTCTCCACCAGGTCGAGGGTGGTGCCGACCCGGGTCGCGGCCGCGTCCAGGAAGGACAGCCGACGGCGGGCCGTGTCCAGTTCCATCTGGGTGCGGTGGGACTCGGAGACCTCCAGGATGACGCCGGCCAGGCCGACCACCGCGCCGTCGTGCTCCAGGCGGTGGTAGGCGCCGTGCCACCAGCGGCGGTCCGGTGGGCCCGCGTGGGTGATCCCGGTGGAGGTGGCCTCGCGGGCCACGCCGTCGCGGAGCACCGCCCGCAGGGTCTCCTCCTGGGCGTCCACGTCCGGGAGCACCTGGCCGATGGTCCGGCCCAGGTGCTCCTCGGCGGGGAGGCCGTTCATCCGGGCCAGCGCCGGGTTGACGTAGAGGTAGCGCAGCCCGGGGCTCATCACCGCGACCGCGGCGCGCGTGCCGTCCAAAAGGCCCTGCAACACCGCGTACGCGCCGGCCTCGCGCGGGTCGGTGCCGTTCGCCCCGACCAGGCGTGCCACCGCACCGGTCACGGCGTCGACCTCCGGCACCGTCATCGGCGGGTCCGCATACTCGTCCAGCGCCACGCCTGTCCTCTCCAGCCCCGGGTCCCGCGAGGCGCCCGGCCCCCGAAAGCCGTCCTTCGGGTCCAGTCTGGGCCACGGCAACCCGAACGCGCGAGCGGCAGGCCGCAGGGCGTTACACCATCGTGGCCAGGATCTCCTCGACCATGGCCATCGTCGTACCCGGATGCAGGAACGCGAAGCGGGCCACCGTCTCACCCTCCCAACCGGTGGGTGTGACGAAACCGACCTGGCCGGCGAGCAGTCGGTGCGACCACTCCCGGTAGTCGTCGGCGCTCCACCCGGTGCGGCGGAACAGTACGGCGGACAGCTCCGGGTCGCGGATCAGTTCCAGGTGCGGGGTGGCGCGGATCAACTCCGCGCTGTCCCGGGCCAGGGTGAGCGCGGTCTCGATGGCCTCGGTGTACGCGTCGGTGCCGTGTACCGCGAGCGAGAACCACAGCGGCAGGCCGCGGGCCCGACGGGTGAGGTGGTAGGCGTAGTCGGTCGGGTTCCACTCCTCGGGCGCGTCGGTGTGCAGGACGTCGAGGTAGGAGGCGTCCTGGGTGTGCACGCCGCGGGCCAAGCCCGGGTTGCGGTACACCAGCGCGGCGCAGTCGAACGGCGCGAACAGCCACTTGTGCGGGTCGACCACGAAGGAGTCGGCCAGTTCGATCCCGTCGTAGCGGGCCCGCACGCTGGGCGCGAGCAGCCCCGCGCCGCCGTAGGCACCGTCCACGTGGAACCACAGGTCGCGCTCGCGGGCGACCGCGCCGATGCCGGCCAGGTCGTCGATGATGCCCGCGTTGGTCGTGCCGGCGGTGGCGACCACGCCCACCACGTCGCCCGCGTCCGGATCGGCGGCCAGCGCGGCGCGCAGCGCCTCGCCGGTGAGGCGGTGGTCGGTGGTCTTCACCACGAGCGGTTCCATGCCGATGATGTGCAGCGTGTTGCCGATCGAGGAGTGCGCCTGGTCGCTGACCGCGATCCGCAGGCGGTCCCGGGCGGTGGCGCCGGTACGTCGCCGACCCATGTCCCGGGCGACCACGAGCGCGGACAGGTTGCCCGCCGAGCCGCCGCTGACGAAGCAGCCGCCGGCGCCCGCGGGCAGTCCGGCCAGGTCCGCGATCAGCCGCAGCACCTGGTTTTCGGCGGCCACCGCGCCGGCCGCCTCCAGCCAGGAGATGCCCTGGAGGGACGCGCATGAGACGACCATGTCGAACAGCAGCGCGGCCTTGGTCGGCGCGGCCGGGATGAAGGAGAGGAAGCGCGGGCTGTCGCAGGAGATGACCGCCGTCGCGAGTTGGTCGGCGTAGATCGACAGCACTTCGCCGGGGTCGTTGCCGTGCGCGCCGATCAGGCCGTCGAGCGCGCGGTCGAGCTTGTCCTTGCGCCCGGGGTGGTCCAGCGGCACCGGGTCCAGGGCGAGCCGCTCGCGCATGTAGTCGAAGACCAGGTCGGCGAGGGCGGGATCGTACCGGTGCATGCGCATGTGGGGACTCGGCAATCTCTCGGCGCGTTCGGGCGAGGCACTCGCGCAGCGTTTGGTGCCCGCGGGGGGGGCGTTTCCCGCGCGGGTGGCGTTCTCACGAAAGCCGGATGAGGGTGCCGGGTCGGTCTGCACCGGCAGCTCAAAGCCTACGTACGGGTGTGCGATCGGGCCAAGAGGTTGATCTTGCGCGCCGACGCCGATCTATTGCGTCTCCACTCCCTGCCAAGCCGTTCCGTTGCGCCTGACCAGCCGGGAAAGCACGACACAGCTCTTCGAGCGCACCACGAACGGCTCTGCGGCGATCCGCTCCAGGACCTCTTCGAAGTGTTGTACGTCGGCCGCGAGCAGGTGGATCACCGCGTCGGCGTCGCCCGTGACGGTGCTGGCGGAAACCACCTCGGGGAACTTCGCGAGCGCCTTGCCGATCTCGCTCGGCGAGGTGCGCCCGACGCAGTACAGCTCGACGAACGCCTCGGTGGTCCAGCCGAGCGCGGCGGGTTCGACGGACGCGGAGAAGCCGGTGATCACGCCGGCGGCCAGCAGCCGGTCCACCCGCCGCTTGACCGCGGACGCGGACAGCCCGACCCGGGTGCCGATCTCGGCGTAGGTCGAGCGCGCGTCGTCGATGAGCGCAGTGATGATCCGGCTGTCCAACGGGTCCAGCGCCATCGATCGGGTCTCCTGGGTACGGGTCCGGCGGGGCCGGGCGGAGGGGGCACAGTGACGGTAGCCCACCAGGGCTTCGGTACCCGATTCGCGCGCCCTCGCGCCGCGCGCCGCGCGGGCACCGGGCGATGCGGCGCGGCTTTCACGGCCGCCGACGGGCCCGGCGCCCGGTACTCGCCCGCGTGGTTGTCCCACGGTAAGTACCTTCCGTTGTCCGGGAGTTCACTTCACGGACGCACCGGTGCGCATTAATCGAGGTCGGACTCGCGGCTCGGCGACCCGTGCGCGCGGAAATCGGCCGGGCCGGCGGCGCGGTGCGGGGGTGCGCTGCGGTGCGATGTGGTGCACGCGAGAGCGACGACCCGGTCACCGACCCGGGCGTCCTGGTCGAGGTGATCCGCGCGGCCGGCGACAACCTCGGCGTCCCGGCGCGGCACAGCCCGTGGGCGCCCGCCCTGACCGACGTCTCGACCTGACCGAACCGGGACACGAGGCGGGCGAGTTGCCGATCTCGTCGAAGGGTCCGCGGGCCGCGCCGTACGCGATCGAGGAGGTGTGCGGGCTTCTGCGGCCGGCAGGTCGTGGCGAAGAAGGCCGAGCGCGGATTGTTGTCGTCCGCGCGGAATCCGGTCGACGGCGCACTGATCGGGACGAGGCTGCCGCGCGCTGGTGGGTCGGCCGGTGCCGGCCGGGCGGGGGTGGCCGGGCGGGGGTGGCCGCACCCGGGCCGGATGAGTTGACGGCGATTCAGGTGCCGATGGGTCGGCAACGGACAGCCGGTTCGATCGGCCCGGAACGGGTGGTGGTGTGGCGGCGGGGGACCGTCTGGCGTGAGGGGTCCGCTTCGTGGCGTGTACGGGCAGCTCCGCACGGGCCGCCCGCGCATAGCGTGAGGTGATCCTGGGCCCGCCGAACGCGGGCCGGGTCGGAGTACCAACAGAGGAGACGAGACGATGAGCATCAAGGTCGCAGTGATCTACCACGACACCACGGAGTGTGTTCGGGCGCTGGCCGACGCGGTGGCGGCGGTCGCCTGGAACACCGGCGCCGAGGTGCGGTTGCGCAGGCTGCCCGAGACGACTTCGGACCGGTCACCAACCGACGCCAAGGCGGATCCACCAGCGACGGCGCGGGATCTGACCTGGGCCGACGTCGTGGTGCTCGGTGCCCCGGCCCGGGACGGCGACGTCGTCGCACTGCTGCGCCGACTCGCCGACTCGGCCATCGGTGCGGCGACCGCGTCAGCCGCGCGCGAGATGCGGGACGAGTGGGAACGCCGCACCGAACAACAGGTGTTCGGTGTCTTTGTCACCACCCCCGTGCCCGGCACGCGGCACGGAGGGCTGATGCGCAGCTTCGGCATCGTCTACCGGCCCGCGTTCGGCGATGCGACGAACGAGCCGGAGCGCTCGGTCGCCACGCCCGCTCCCTCGCCCGAGCCTTCCGGCGGCGCCGACGACCCGGCGCTGCTTTCCTTCGACCTGGCCCGGACCCAGACCCGGCGCTGCGTCGAGATCGCGGCGGCATTGCGCGCGAAGCGGGCGTTGACGGTCTGAGCGCGCGGAGCGGCAGGGCGGGGGTTGCCGCGCGTTGAGTCGGATCGGGGGTCGGGGGTAGGCAGCTGCGCGGTCCCCGGAGCGGGAGGCGAAAGCCTCCCGCTCCGGGGACCGCAGGCCGGAGCGGGCACTCATGCGAGCCAGGGCGACCCGGCGGAACGTCGCACCGTGCGGCGCGGGTCCGGGGCCGGCACGCACACGGGTTCCGGGTGATCGCGGCAGTCACGGCGTGATCGGGACAACGCCAGTGGGTTGCCCATCCGGGTGGCCCTGCCGGTGTTCGGGGCTGCCACCAGCGACATCACCGGCTCCGAGCGGGTGCGGCGGATGGCCGTGGACATGGCCAATTCACGCGGAGTTCGCGATATCGGCGGGTGAAGTGGATCTTGCCGCGTGACCGGATGGTAGGTTTCCCCCGATTGTCAGCCGGTTCGACCGGATCCGGCCGCCTCATCGGGCCTGCCGGACGGCGGCCGTGATGCGAAACGAGTCCCGATGTCCGAGCACGGTACGCAGCATACGCGCGACGCCCGCCGCACGACGGTCCCCACGCCCCCTCCCCGCTCGAAGCGGCCCTGGCACCACCGGCGCCCCGAGGCCGCGTCCATGCCCTCGGCCGCCGCGATCCCACGGGGGCAGGTCAGGGGTATCGCGGTGATCGCCTGCGCCTTGGCCGTGCTGGCCACGTCCAGCGCGTGTGCGGGCGGCGACGACAAGAAGGCGCTTTCCCCGACCGCGGGCGCACGGGCGCCCGAGCAGTCGACACCTCCTGTCGCGCCCGGCACACCCGCGGCGTCGGCCTCCGCCCTCGCCTCGCCCGGCGCCACCCCGACGGGCTCGACGCTGAGGTCGTGCGCGCCCATCACCGCGACCGCGAAGCCGACCCGGGGCACGCTCACCAGGGACGACCTGCGCGCGGCCTCGACCAACCCTCTGCCGCTGACCGTTGACGAGGTCTTCGGCCTCCCCGAACTCTCGTACAAATACCCGGGCGGCACGCTGACTCGGACCTGCGTGAAGATCCTCGACAACTGCGCCCCGGTAGCCTCGGGCAAAGCGGCCGAGCTGATCGAGAAGTTGGGTTGCACCCGCGCGCTCGCGGCGCTGTACGTGGACAAGGCCAACAACGTCCAGACGACCGTCGGCGTGCTGGAGATGCCCACCGCGATCGCTGCGGCAATGCTCGCCGACAACGATGAGGGCTCGTACAAACAGGTCGTACAACCGACCAACCCGATCACCAAGACGTTCGAGGGCCCCGAGTACGGCTGGGTCAGCGAATCGCTGTACCGCTACTTCATCTACGAGATGACCGGTCGTATCGACGGCACGAACCGCACGCCGGCCGAGGTCGACAAGCACATCGCGGCGCAGAACGCCATCTATCACCTCGTGGGTGACTCCCTGGACCGCCGCTCGGCCGCGGTGGGGTCGTAGGCCCACGGCCGTCTCCGGCCGACGGCAGGCCCGGGCAAAGGCGCTGGAAACGGTGCGGGGGGCGGTGGGCACCGGTTCCAGCGCTTGTCGTGGTCGTGATGGTCGCCGAGGGATCGCGCGAGGCGAGTCGGCGGCGCCTGTGGTGGACCCGACAGAGCACCGAGCCGTTTCGGCCGGAACGCGGCGGCGAGCGGTTTCTCGATGGGCTCGCGCGGTTCCGCCGACCGGGTCGGATGTCGGGAGGGTCGAACCTAGGCGACCAGCGTCGGCGAGTCGGCGGGCCGGGCCGAGGTCGTGGGGTTCGCCGTCGCGCTTTGGGATTTCAGGGAGGCGCCCGGCAAGTCGCGGAAGGTGAGGGTCTGGGCGCGGAGCAGGTCCACGGCGGCGCGCGGCGACGAATCCTTGAGGCGCAGTTGTCGGGCGGCGCTGCTGCCTTCTTCCAACAACCGTCGCGCAACGCTCCGGACGAAGGCGAGGTCACCGGAGGCGACCAGGTCCGGCATCAGTTCCTCGATCAGTTGCCACACGACCACGCGCGCCGAATCGGTGGCCATCGTCGTGGGGTCGATCAACAGGCCTTCGAGGCCCGAGCGGGCGGCTCGCCAGGTCGCGGCACGCAACCATGCCTGGGAGTACCGTCGGGGTTGCTCGCCGTTCTCGGCCGCCCGAACGCCGCGTTGTACGAGGGCACGGAAGAGGAGGGCGATCAGGACGGAGGTGTCCACGTCGGGACAGGCGTCGCAGATGCGCATCTCGATCGTTGGTACGTGTGAGGACAGGCGCAGGTCCTGGTAATGCATGCCGAGGTCGAGGATCACTCCCGAGCGGACCATGCCCTCCAGCATGTCGTCGTACTCTCGGGCCGATTCGAAGCTGTCGGCCGGTCCCGCCGAGGGCCACCGCTGCCAGAGCATGTTGCGCCAACTCGCGTAACCGGTGTCGACACCGAGCCAGTAGGGGGAACTCGCCGACAGTGCCAGGAGCGTGGGCAGGTGCGGGGAGATCCAGGACATCGCCCGTGCGGCCACGTCGCGATCCTCCACGCCGACGTGCACGTGCAGTCCGCACACCACCTGCTCGTCCGCCACCAACGCGTAGTCGCGCTTGATCGCGGCGTAGCGATCACCTGCGGCCTGTGGCGAGTCCGTCAGTTCCATCAACGGCGCGGTCCCGGAGGCGATCACGGCGACCCCGATCTTCTCCGCGGCTTGCGCCAGGAGCGTGCGAGAGCGGATCAAGTCGGCGCGTAGGTCCGCGAGTTCGAGATGGGGTTCGCTGTTGGTCTCGATGGACGCTTCCTTGGCTTCGCCGGTGAAACCAACCGCGGGAAGTTCGGTGAGCAGTTCCGTACCGGCCGGGCTCAACCGCCCTGTCCGTCGGTCGACGATGTGAAACTCTTCTTCGACACCCACAGTCCGAATCGACATATGTCCCCTTGAGATGTGTATCGCGTCCGTTGTTGTGCGCGGCGCGTCCGATGGCGGCGCCGGATCGCATGCCCGTGGAACGGGACTGCTCGAATTCGGTGCGGCAACCGCCGAAGTGCGCACAAGCCTGTGCCGACGGTCCAAGGCGCCCGAAACCCATTGGCCTACAGGGCCGTTGGACAAGACTGCGACCCCGTGACCGTGCTGCCAAGTCCCATTGGCTCCAGGAACTCTTGCGCTCAGCGCGCCTGGTTCTGGGCCTCGATCGCACATGGTCGCGGAAACGGGCGACGAATCCCATTCGTCACCCCGCGCATGGGCCCGTTCACGCCGTGGGGCCGGCTGGTGCGCGATATGGCTATCGATCGCGGGCGCCGACGTCGAGGATGAGGCGACCGCGGGCAGGCCCGGGGCTCGGATCACCCTGCCGTGACCGAGACCGACCGTCGAGCCTGGTTCGTCGTGTCTCACGTCGTCCGGCGCGGGTCCGCAGGCGGCACGGGCGTCGCGAGGACCCCGCAGGACGCACGGGAGGCGCGAGCGGAAGAGTACGCGCCCGCCCGGCACTTCTCTCCCGTCAGTCGCCGCCGGGCCGTGGCGGTCAACCGCCGACAGCGAACCATGGAACGACGACCCCCGTCCAGAGCTCGGCGCCATCCGGCTCCCTCATGGGGTCGTGAGGGAACGGTAATGGGCCCTCCCCCTTGGCATTCGAGGCATCGGATCCCATGATCGACTTCGTGATCCGATACCTACGCACACACTCGGCCGTCGCTTTGGGCGCGGTGTCCCTGGCGCTGTACGGGCCTGTGTCCGCCGCGGCGGCCGACCCCGCTCCTCCGGCCGAGGCGCCACCGGCCAAGGTGGAGTTGGTACTCGACCTGTCCGGTTCGATGAAACAGAACGACGCCGGCGGACTGACCCGCCTGGAGGCCGCCAAACAGGCGGTGAACCGCATCATCGACGCGGCTCCGGCCAACGCCCGGGTGGGCATCCGCGTCTACGGCGCCACGTATCCCGGTGCGGACAAGCCCGCCGGCTGCGCCGACACCCAACTCCTGGTACCGGTCGCGGTGATGGGCGAGAGCGCCAAGACCGCGGCCAGGCAGCGGGTCGCCTCCCTGAACGCCGTGGGATTCACTCCCATCGGCAACGCCCTGCGCGCGGCCTCCGACGATCTCGGCACCCAGGGCGAGCGACACGTCATCCTCGTCTCCGACGGCGAGGACACCTGCGCGCCTCCGCAACCATGCGAGGTGGCCCGGGAGTTGAATGCGCGCGGCACGAAGTTGACAGTCGACACGGTCGGCTTCAACGTCTCCGGGGCGGCCCGGGAGCAACTCAAGTGCATCTCCACCGTCGGCAGTGGGGTCTACGCCGACGCGAACGACACCGACTCGCTGGTATCCAACATGTCCAGCCTCTTTCGGCGGGCCTGGACCCCCTACGACGCGTCCGGCCGACCCATCCGGGGCGCGACTACCAGCTGCGCGAACGCGCCGATGGTCGAGGACGGTCAATACCTCGACGCCTTCGTCACCAGTCGAGACCTGTGGTATCGCATTCGCAAGAACCCGGACCAGGATCTCGCCATCGGCGCCACCGCGATCTTCTCCGAACGCATGCGCGCGGGCGACGACCGGGAGAACTCGGCCTTTCTGACCCACCTGTTCATCCGCTCGGGTCCGGCGGACCAACCCCAGAGCTGGCTCCTGCAGGAGGGCGTCGCCTTGGAGGCGAACAACATCGTCACCACCGGCGCGGCCGGCGGGACGAACAGTTCCGCCCAAGCCCCGGACGGAATCGGCTGCCTGCGCATCTCGCACAACGCCGAAGTCGATCCGCAGCGCCGGATCCTGCTCGAACTCCTGATCAGCCACCCCAAGCGCCCCGGTGCGGCGAACGCCGCGAGCGATCCCGTGCCCGAGCGCTCGGAACCCGTTGCGAGCGGCGAGCCCTCCACAGCACCGGGCGCCGACACCCGCGCCCCGGTCCGCGCGTCCTCCGACGACGGCGGACCCGGGACCGCGACCACCATCACCCTGATCGCCGGCGCCGTGTTGCTGGGCGGCGCGCTCGGGTCGTTCCTGGCCGGTTCCCGGCGTGGGCAGAGGAGGCAGGCGTGAACAGCGTCATGCGCGTACGTGCGGCAGCGGCTGCGGTCGGCGCGGTCCTGGCCGTACCGGCCGTCGGCCTGGTGACCGCCACTCCCGCGGCGGCTGCCGACAACCCGAGCGGTTTCTCCTTCAACAGCGCCGGCGAGATCGGACCGGGAGTCCACCGCGAGAGCATGGTCGTGGGCGATTTTCTGTTCTGGCGCGTGTTCGTGCAGCCCGGTCAGAAGCTCTCGATCAAGGGGTCCGTCGACATTCCGGCCGACTTCCCGGACAAGCAGGGTCCCCGGTTCATCCTCAACCTCTACAACCCGCTGCGCGAGGCCATTCCGCTCTCGGACAACCCGACGAACCAGCTCGTGCCCGGCACCACACACTTCGAGGCCACCTCGGGTGCGTGGACCGTGGGAGACGGCAAGAAGTACGAGAACTTCGACGGCACCAGAGGCTCGTTCAAGGAGTTCAAGGACGACAAGTACGCGCTGCGCGGCTCCTATTACATCCAGATGTCCATCACGGGCGCCGAGGGACCCCAGCGCGGCATCGTGGTGCCGATCAAGCTGGAGGTGTCGGTCGAGGGCACCGTGGTGCAACGTCCGGATCAGCCGGCGGGACCCGAGGACGACCCTCGCCCGACGGACGGCGCGGTCCCCGAGGCACCGCCCTCGGGTGGGACGCGGACTCTCGCGAGCGGTACCGCGCCGCCGGTGGCCGGTGCGGGCGGCAACTCGTCCTCTGTGGCCTCCGATTGGAGTGTGCCGGCCGGCAGCGCGGTATTCGCCCTCCTGCTCGCGGCGGGCCTCGGCTACATGCTGCGTCGTCGGTTCGCCGGCACGGCGCCCATACCGGCCTCGCCATGGAGCGCGCACGTGTCGGCGGCCGCTCCGACGCCCCCGCCCACCGCGGCATCCCCGGCGCCGCTCGCCGGCCCCACGCGGTTCGAGCCCGTGTCGCCACCCGCCCGTCCGGTCGCGCAACCTCGGCCCGAACACCCCGACACAGCGCCGCCCTCGACGACATGGCGACCCGACGAAGCCACCTACGCCCCGGGCACGGCACCCGAATCGCACGAGGTGACCCAGGCGTTCGAAACGCCCCGACGCCCCGAGAACCCGCCTGGGGCCGCGCCGCGATCGCACTGAACCAAGAGCCAGGAGCTACGAGATACGAGCTACGACGACGCGTTTCGGGCCGCCGCGCCCGCGTGATGCCCCGGTGGTCGAAACCACCGGGGCATCGCGCGTTCGGTGGCGGCCGATCCACGGGACGGGCGAGGCGCCGGTATGCATCCGTGGTTTTGCAACGTTGCTGCAACCCCCCTCCGGCGTCTGGTGGAAGGTCGTCCGCTCGCGCAGACTGCCAAAACGCAGGTCGGCAACCTGGTGGCCGATGCCGCAGGAGACACGTGCCGTGCCCTGTGTACGGCCGCTCGGCGGCGAGGGGCCGTGCGGCGCGGGCTGCGCCGATCGGGCGGGACCGTGACCCGAGAATCGGGAAGGTCGATGATGGTGATGTCTCAGCGGATCACGGACCGCCGCTCCCTTGTCGGTTGCCTGCCCGAGGAGCACCCGTCGGCGCCGGTGCCCGCGGCGCGACCGTCTCGAATACGCGCCGTTTTCCCGCATCCCGCCCGCATGTACGACTACTACCTCGGAGGCAAGAACAACTTCGCGACCGATCGCGGCGCCGCCGAGGCCGTACTCGCCTTGGCGCCGGAAGTCCGCGCGATGGCCTTCGCCAATCGCGCCTTCCTGCGCCGCGCGGTGTCGTTCGCGACCGGGTTGGGGATCCGGCAATTCCTGGACATCGGGGTGGGTCTGCCGGCGGCCGGTGATACCTACGAGTGCGCGCTGCTCGGGACGAAGCAGGCGCGGGCGGTGTACGTCGACAAGGATCCGATGGTTCTCGCGCACGCCCGGGCGCTGTCCGACCGCCCCGGTCGGGTGTGCGTGGTCGACGGTGATCTGCGCAATCCCGGTGCCCTGTTGGAGCGGGCTGCCGGGCGAGGCGGGTTGGACTTCGACCGACCGGTGGCGGTGGTCCTGACCGCGGTCCTGCACTACCTGTCGGACGCCGACGACCCCTGGTCCGCGGTGGGTCGGGTGATGGCGGCGACCAAGCCGGGCAGCGTGCTGCTGCTCTCGCACGCCGCCGCCGATCTGCGCCCGGAGGCGGCCCGCACGACCGCCGCGATGTACCGGCAGGCGGCGGCCCCGCTGTTCCCGCGCACCGCTCGGGAGGTGGGCGCGCTGTTCACCGGACTGAATCCGGTCGAACCCGGTGTGACTCCGGTCGCGTCCTGGCGCGCGGACCGACTGCCGCGAGTCCATGCCGAGCGGCAGTGGATGTACGCAGGGGTCGGCGTCAAGCCGCCATCGGCGGGTCGGTGGCAGTGTTCGAGCAAGGCGCGTGGCATACCCGCCCCCCGGCGTTCGTGTCTGTAGCGGGGCCTCGGGCCGGCTCGGGATCGGTGCGCGGTCGGCGTTCGGGACGGACGCGGTAGAGCGCCGGTGGCGTACTACCGGCGCATTTACCGGACCGTGGTACCCGCGCCGTCCTTTCCCCGACGGGCGGCGGTCCGCGACGATGGGCACCGTTGCCCGGACGCGGTCGGATGGTCCGGAGCGACAAGGTGGTGCGGCGGGAACCCACGGGTACCCGGCCCAGTCGGGCTCCCGCCGGCCCGGTGAAGGAGACGCCGTCCAAGCCCCGGATGCATCGGGGATCTCCTGCCGTGGGCCCGACCACCCGGCGCGTGGTGCGATGTGGTGGGCGGCCCGCGACCTGATCGACCCCGTGGCCGCGGTGACTCGTCCCGCGGTCACGGTGGTCTGCGGATCGATGCCGGACAGGGCCTGCCTCCAAGGGGTCGCCTGAGGCGCGAACTCCCTTTATTACTCGGGTGTTTACCAGTTCCCGGTGCTCGTCGCGGCCTTTGTCGCACCGTCGCGGTTCGCGAGGATACGGGTATGCCGCAGAACGCTCAAGAGGCAAGACACAAACGCGAATCCACGACGCCGGCGGGTCCTCGAACCCGCCGCCCCGGCCTGCTTTTGGGAGTGGAGGGGTTGGAAGCGCACGACATCGGGTCCGCGCTGTTGCGCTCGATCTCCTCTCCTCCGCGGATCTTCGTCGGGTCGGCTCGCGAGCCGAACGCCCGACCGGATTTCGCCACCTTGATGGCGCTGGCCGAGGCGGTCGGGGGCGAGCCCTACATCCGCGGGGGACGATCCGCCTCCGAGACCCTGACGCTGGTCGCCATGCAGACGCATCGCTACGAGTCGACCCGGCTGTTCCTGGCCGCCGGCCGCACCGTCGTCGAGCAGCGCGGCGTATACACCGCGGCGGTCGAGGACGCCGTCACCCGTCATCCCGGCGACTCGGATCGGGCCCACTGGGCGGCGCGACGGTTCTTGTCCACAGTCGCCGAGTGGCGTCCGCTGCCCGACGTGGTGGCGCTCTCCGTGGACGAACCGGAGGCGGTCGTCGAGCGGTTGCGCCAACAGGACCGCGAGCAGACCCTCGATCCGGAGCAACTCCTGCAGAAGGCCGCCTTGTTCCAGTTGCTCGCGGCGGATGACCCGGACCGGTTCCGGATCTTCGACCGGCGCGGGATCGACGAGACGGGGCTGGGCAAGGCGGTACGCGAGTGGTTGATCCGGATGCTGCCGGAGGAGATGGTCTCGCGGTCGGCCTGAGCGGGAGAAAACGAAAGGCGCCGACCCCCGTTGGGGGTCGGCGCCCGGCTTCGCGTCTCAGTTGCCTCGGGCCGGCTGTGCGAAGGACATCGGGTCGTCGCGGGAAGCCGGGGCGAGGTCGCGGCGGAGACCGTGTGAGCCACGTGGCGCCCGGGGGCCGGCGGCCCGAAAGCCGTCTCGTCGGGTACCGCCGCCTCGGCCTCGGCTGTGCGGCGTGGGGGAGGAAGACATCTGTTCGTCCTTTGCGTTCGTGGTGGGGTTCAGGGGTTCAGGGGTTCAGGGGTTCAGGGGTTCAGGGGTTCAGGGGTTCAGGGTTTTCGGGAGGGCCGTCGGCGCAGCACGAGTACCGCGAGACCGGCGCCGAGCACGATCGCCGCGGACAGCCCCGCCCAGACCAGCGAGCCGTCGAAGGCCGAGGATTTCTCCTCTTCCCCGGACGAGTCGATGAGCTTGTGTTCGGTCCGGATCAGGTTGCGCGTGGCCGGTGACTCGTTCGCCGGCGGGGTCGAGGGTCGATCAAGGCCGAGAGTGTTCGCGTCCTGCACGTACACCGGGCCGGGTTCCTTGTTGCCGGCCACCGACACGTCGACGGCCAGTGGGCGCGACTCGCCTTCCCCCTGGGCCGCTACGGCGATGTAGTACCAGCCGGGCAGCATGTCGGCGACCTCTTGTTGCCGGTCGCTGCGATTGAGGAAGCGCACCGGTCGGGTGGCGAAGGGATTCTGTCCCTTGGCGAAGATGTGCTCGGTGTCGTGCACGCCCCACGAGTCCTGAGCCAGCTGCTCGCGGATGGGATTGTAGAAGTGGGTCTGTACTCCGATGATCTGCTTCCCACCGCCGACCCGGGTCTGGAAGGCGAGGCTCTGGCCCCAATCGAGGTGAACCCGGTAGAAGGCCCACTCCCCCGGGGCGAGGGTGTCGGTGTAGTGGCCGGAATCGGGCAGGGTGGTCGCCGAGGCGAACGAGCCGCCGCCGACCACCGGTCGCGCCACGCCGCCCGGCTCGGTGTATCGCGCGATGTCGGCTTCGGCGGGACCTTGGTCCAGGGCCTGCGGTTCGAGCAGCACCTGGAGTTCAAGCGGCGCCGGGGGTCCCGTGCCGCGGCGGGTCACCGAGAACACCTGCCGTCCCGGTCGAACACATCCGTTGGCATCGGTACCGGAGGCCGTCCAACGCACGGAGGCCGTGACGACCTTGGACAGGTTCTGGTCGAGGCCGGTATCCGAGGTGCAGACGCCGGAACCACGCTCGCCGATCTGCTTGACGTCGAGCGCTTCGAGGCCCTTGATCCTGCTGACGGTGGTGCCCGAGACGTAGGCGGTATGGCCTGCGGGCACGTCCACGGCGTAGTACTTCACTTCCTTGTCGGCCAACTCGTCCAGGTAGCTCCCGGGAGCCAGCGCCGCGGCGCGAGCCGGATCCGAGCCACCGTCGACCGCGACCCCCGTCGGTTCGTAGCCGCGCGGCGCGGTCTTGGCGACATTGATCCCAGTCTCCGGCTCGGCCCGCTCGTTCATCGAACCGGAGGCGTCCGGCACAAGCATCACCGGGGCCGGTCCTTCGAGTTCGGCCGCTTGGGCGGACAGCCCGCCGGTGAGTGCCGACGCGGCACCGAGCGCGACCGTGAGGGCGGCGGCCGCGCAAGCCGGAAGTGCTCTGGATCTCATGTCCGGGAATGTAGATCGAATTGCAGTCGCAAACAAGAGATTCGCTAGTAGAAATTTTGGTGCGCCTACAAGCGCCCCGTTTGCCTTGATTGAGCAGCTTATGGAGCGTATGACCAGCTCGTTTTCGACTCCATGCAGCCCCCGCCTGCCCTGTGCGGGCCGACCATCGCACGACCGGACCGGCGTTGCAGTTGCAAACATCCGGTCGGTGATCACGAAGGTGCCTGCCGCTCGCGGCAACGCGCACATTCACTGTGCACATCGAAACTCATATTCGCCCGATCGGCGCTTTGCCAGTGCAATGTATAACCGGAAAACCGAATCGGTGGCCGCTCGCGCTCTTGTACTCTTGCCGCAGGAATCCGATGCGACCCGACCGGTCTCCGGAGCCGAACAAGGGCGAATAATCGGCGCAATCGAGATATCACCCTCCCAAGGTGCAGTGGCGTACACCTGCGTGCGGCCGCCCGGAGGGCGGGCACGTTCGCATCGCATGAAATCCACATGCGAGAAAGAGCCGATCCAAGAGTTGAGGCTGGAGGTGCGATGAGCAAACCGACGGTAACCAATCCGTGGATCACCGCCACCGTCACCGAAACGCCCGAGGTCTTGGACCCGCAGCCGGCCCCGTCGCCCACGATGATGCCGACTCGGCCTCGGCCCGGAGCGGTACTACCTCCGCACGACGGTGGTCTACCGATTCGACACCTCGACCCGAACGAGCAGGCGCCGTGGTGGTGGCTGGGCTGCCACGGTGGTGCCGGTGTCGGCATGTTGAGCGCCACGTTCCCCGACGGTCGGGACGCGGATCGGCACTGGCCGGTCCCCGGTGACGGCACGTCGACGAGCGTCCTGCTCGTCGCCCGCACCAACGTCCCGGGTCTGCGGGCGGCGCAGACGGCCGCCCGGCAGTGGGCCTCGGGAGGCGTGCCGCAGGTCCGGTTGCTCGGCCTGGTGGCGGTAGCCGACGCGCCCGGCACCCTGCCCAAACCGTTGCGCGATCTGCTGAAGCTGGTGGCCGGGGCCTTTCCCCGTACCTGGGCCGTCCCATGGATGGAACCGTGGAGATTCGGCGAAACACCTCCGGTCGCCGAACTTCCGAAACCGCTGGCCCGGCTGGCCGGGGATCTAAGCCACGTTGTTGCGAGAAACCGAGGCTCCTGGTGATATCTACTGTTTTCGCTGCGATCAATGGAATTCAGGCATGGGCAACCGACGATGATAAGCCTCCGTCGCCGCCACCCCCCGGCAAGCCGAACATGCCGAATCCGAAGACTTTCACGCCGAATAAAGATCTCACCGACGGCATCGCAAATATTGCCGGCGTGGTGTCCTACGGAATCCTCGTCTTCTCGTTCCTGGTCGCCCTTGTATGCACAGGCATGATTTGGAAGGCGCACAAGGACGGCGGGCAGGCGTCCTTCGTCGGACTCGGCATGGCAATGCTCACGGTGATTGTTTCCGGCAGCCTGGCCACCATCTTCAACCAGGTGACCTGACCCGCGAACCCGTCCCCTTTTTTCACCGTGATTCGCGGCCCCATTCGGAGTAGAGCGCATGGCCTGGTTGAGAAAGGAACAGTCGGCATCGAGCGGATATGACGACGAAGGCAGCCGTTTCGCACAGCCCGGCTTCATCGCATCCGCACTTGTCATCCTGTTCGTCGTCCTCAGTGCCGTCTATCTCGCCGTGGCGGGCGGGGACGGAAAATCTCGAGCCGCCCCGCCTACCACATCGCCCAACGTCGCCCCGGTGACGCTCGCACCCATCCCGGACTCGGTGTCCGTCGATGCGAACGCGTGTCCCGTCACGCAGGTAGCGGATGTGACCCGCCCGACCCAACCCCCCCGGGATGTCGCGTGGCAGTCGTTCCGCACGGTACTGGTCCCGGCCTCTTCGACAGCCGGGCCCCTGGTCACCCAAGGCGACGTGGCTCGCTGCTATCAACAGACGCCCACCGGCGCTCTGTTGGCGACCGCGCAGATCACGATCCGGTACGCCTTCGCGGAGAACTGGCGCAGAGTGGTCGCCGAGCAGGTCGTACCCGGGCCGAACGCGGACGCCTATTCGCTGCCGCGCATCGAACAGGAGTTGACCCGTGGCGCCCCGCGCCCACCAGAGCCGGGGAGCCTGTCACAGATCGCCGGTTTCAAGTTCGTCGCCTTCAGCTTCCAATCCGCTTCCCTGGAAATCGCACGCCGTACACCGGCCGGAAATTTGCAGGCGTTCGTGCACACGGTCGTCTGGACGAACGGCGACTGGAAATTGGAACTCCAGCCGGACGGTGCCGATGCGCCGATAGGTAGAAATCTGATCTCGCTGGAAGGGTTCATTCCCTGGGGGGGCTCTTAAAACGTGGAGCGGAAAATATGGCGGGTCGCGCGGCCTCGGGCCGCACGCCGCCCGACCCGTCGCAGAGCCTTCTTGATGCCGGCGCGTGTCGCTGTGGTCTTCGGCTTCGTTCTGTCCTTCCTCGTCCTGCAAAGCGGTCAGCCCAGCAGTGCCGTGGATAAATATGACAAATCTTGCGTCTGGTTTCCGGACAATGCCGCAGGATCGAAATGGACCTTCTATTGTCCGGCCGAGGATTCCTCCAAGAAGGATGAAACCGGCGTATGGGCCGGTTTTCAGCTCATCGGCGGCGACACGGCCAAGGCCAAGAAAGACCTGGACAAGTGGCGCAAGGACGAACTCAACCTCACCGGTAAGGCACTGGAAGCGGCCGGAGGTCTCGGAAACGAGCCCAATACGCTGGACGCGCCGCAGAACAGATCCTTCATGCTGGACGGCGCTGAGAACGCCCAGAGCCCGTGCGTCCTGATGGACGGAAAGCATGGGGGCGCCAAGGAGAAGCGCGAGGTCAAGTGCGTCGAGGTGCGGGAAATGCTGATGAAGGGGGAGCATCCCTGCAATCTCGCACCGGCGCCGTCGCGCGGGCTGTGCGGGCAGGATCACCGGTCCTGGGACGAATGGGGAAAACATCAAGGCGACACGCTGACGTGCGACAACACCTCGAAGATCTCGGCCTGCCCCGAAAATAATGCGACCGCGCAGAATGCGGCGAAGGGTGAAGACACCAAATTCTTGAACGAACCCATAACGTACATTCGGGACCAGAGCAAGAGCGCAGTGCGCACGACGTTGTTGTGGTGGATCAAGGCGCCGGATCCCTTGATCAGCGAAAGCGACAAAACGGACTGCGACGAGATGACCGGCAAGTACACGGACCGCACGAAACCATATCCGTGCAGCAGGAACACCACCGACTTCCTCACCCGGCACACGAACCCGTTCACCTACTTCCTGGCACTGGCCTGCGTCATATTCGCCGGCTTCAAGCTCGCGTACACGCGCGACGCGAGCTCGGTGAAGGATGTCGTCAAGGGAACCATCACTCTCGTGCTGGTCACCGGCAGCGCGCTCTTCCTGGTCAATGTCGCCGTCAGAGCCTGTCAGGCATTCACCGATTGGATCGTCGTGCGAGGTCTCAGTCCGGAGACCAACGGCGCAGCCAACCCGGACCTCGCACTCCAAGACGCCGCGGACAGATTCGCGCAGAGTCTGGAGGGGTTCAATGCCATCGTGCTCTTCCTCCTGGCCGCGTTGGTCATCATTTCGTCCAACATGGTCCAGTACTTCTACATGACGGCCCGCTTGTTTTTCGTGATCGTGCTGACCGGGACACTTCCGCTGACCGCCGCAGCCACCTCGACGGCGGCCGGCAGAAACCTGTTCCAGCGGCACATCTCGTATCTGGTCGCCTTCATCTTCGTGAAGCCCGCATCAATGATCATCTTCGTCGCGGGCGCCCGGCTCTGGGCACCACCGGGATATCAGGGTCTGGACCCCAGCGATCAGTTCCGCGGCTTGTTCGTGCTCGCACTGGTCACCCTGGTCGGTCCCGCGACCGTCCGGGTCGTCTTCGCCATGACCGGCCCGGCGGCCGGCTCCAACGCGGCGAACCTCGGTGCGGCGAGCGCCATCCTGACAGTCGGCGCGAGGAGCGTCGGAGCCGCATCGAACCTGGTGCGACACCGGAACCAAGGGGGCAACTGATGAGTAACGTCACCAGCCACGACGTTCGCACATATGGAAACTGGCAGAAGCCGATCTCGCCGGGTCTGGGCCGCTTGGGCTTCATCGGCACCGTGGCCGGCATCGGTGGCCTGCTGCTCGTCATCCTGGTGATGATGATCTCGTTCGTCGGCGCCCTCGTCGTGGGCGTGCTCATCGCCCTCGCCCTGCTGCCGATGGTCATGCGCGACAAACACGGTCGCAACGGCTTCCAATGGGCTGCCGCCCGTGTCTCGTGGAGCGCGGGCAAGGCCCAGGGAGCCCACCTGTACCGATCGGGCCCGCTCGGTCGGCTCTTTCTCGGCACCTGCAAGCTCCCCGGCCTCGCCGCCGCCTCCAAACTCCACGAGGCGCACGACGCGTACGGCCGACCGTTCGCCCTCGTCACCATTCCCGCGACCAATCACCACACCGTCGTCCTCACCTGCAGCGCCGACGGTGCCTCCCTGGTCGATCCCGACCAGGTGGACACGTGGGTCGCCTACTGGGGCCTGTGGCTGTCCCAGATCGGCCACGAGCCCGGTCTCGTGGCGGCTTCGGTCACCATCGAGGCCGCACCCGACACCGGCGAGCGTCTGCGCGGCGAGATCGACGGCAATGTGGTCGCCGGGGCGCCTTCGCTCGCCAAGCAGGTGCTGGAGGAAGTGAGCGAGGCGTACGGACAGGGATCGGCACAGATGTCGACGCGGGTGGCGCTCACGTACTCGGGGGCCGCGCGAGGAGCACGGGCACGTCGCAACGCCGAGGAGATGGCGGTCGATCTGGGCATGCGGCTCCCCGGACTGTGCAGCAGCCTGCAGATGACCGGGGCCGGCCCGGCCCGGCCGATGACGGGTCGGGAGTTGACCGAACTGGTCCGGGTCGCCTACGACCCGAGCGTGGCCACCTTCATCGATCAGGCCCGTTCCAAGCGCACGAGTGATCTGCGTTGGGACGACGCGGGCCCAACGGCCACCGAGGAATCGTGGGGCCACTACCGGCACGACAGTGCCTTCTCGGTCACGTGGGCGATGTCGGAGGCTCCTCGCGGCGAGGTGTACTCGAGTGTCCTCACCCGACTGGTGTCTCCGCACCCGGACATCATGCGCAAGCGAGTGACCCTGTTGTACCGGCCGCACGATCCCGCGACGTCGGCTCGACTGGTGGAACGCGACCGCAAGGACGCCATGTTCAAGGCGAAGCAGTCCAAGGTCGCCAATGCCCGCGACTCGATCGCGGTCCAAGCCGCCGAGCAGGCCGCCCGCGAAGAGGCGACCGGCGCCGGACTCGTTCGATTCGCGATGCTGATAACCGCCACTGTCAACGACGCCGCCGACATCAAACTCGCGGCGTCCGCGGTGGACAACCTCACCGCATCGTCCCGAATTCTCGTGCGGCGCGTCTACGGCTCGCAGGCCTCCGCGTTCGCGGCGGCACTCCCGTTGGGACTGGTTCTCCCCAACCATCTCAAGCTCCCGCAAGCCCTGCGTGAAGCGGCGTGACGCGTCGAGTCCCCGGAACACTCGTTTCGGAACAAGGGAGTTGAGTCCGTTGACGAACAACACTTCGGTCGATCACACCACCGCCTTCGGCGAATCGGCGCCCACCGCGGCATTGCCGGCGCCGGACATAGCGCGCAAGCGTTGGGGCCGAAAGTCAAGTCGGCCCGCCGATGCCGCCGGCAAGCAACCTCGGCCGCAGATTCGACGGCCGGGACCGAGGGGCTTTCGCGGCTGGGGTCAGGGGGCACCCGCGTACGTCGAGACCCCCCCGGAATGGCGGGGTACCACGGTGCAGGTCTGCGGACTGTGGCCCTTCGGCGCGGGCTCGGGCACACCCGGCGTCGGCGTACCGCTGGGCCGGTCCCTGGCCGGCGGCGCCACGGTGTGCTGCGACCCGATCAGTTGGTTCACGCGTGCCAACCTGTTGCTGAACCCCAGTGAGTTCGTGCTCGGCAAGCCTGGACTCGGCAAGTCCACGATCGTGCGAAGGCAGGCTCTGGGGCTCGCCGGATACGGCGTCAATCCCGTCGTCTTCGGCGACCTCAAGCCCGACTATGTGGATCTGATCCAAGCCCTCGACGGTCAGGTCATCACGCTGGGGCGCGGGCGCGGCTATCTCAATGTGCTCGACCCCGGAGAAGTGACCGAGGCAGCCGCACGGCTCCCGCTCAAAGCGCGGCAGGCACTCCTGGCGGAGGCGCACGGCAGGCGATTGAACGCGGTGGCCTCGCTGATCACCGTCTTGCGCGGGCAGCCGCCGACGGACCGCGAGGAAAGCATCCTCAACGCCGCGCTGACGGTCCTGCACGACCGACACGACGGCGTTCCGGTGATGGCGGATCTGGTGCGGTTGTTGCGGGAGGCCCCCGACCCGGTCCGTGCGGTGGCGTTGGATCGCGGTGATCTCGCCCGCTACCGGGACATCACCGAGGGCCTGGAAGCGTCGCTGGTCGGTCTGCTCGGCGGCGGGCGACTGGGTGAACTCTTCGCGCACCCCACCACCGAGGCCATGCACCACGACCGCCCGGTGTGCTTCGACGTCAGCAGCATCGACGACTCCGAGGGCCAACTTCAGGCCGCGGCCCTGCTGGCCTGTTGGAGCTATGGGTTCGGCGCCATCTCGGTCGCCCAGGCCCTGGCGGACGCCGGACTGGAGCCGCAGCGGCACTACTTCGTGATCCTGGACGAACTGTGGCGTGTCCTGCGCGCCGGGCGTGGTCTGGTGGACCGGGTCGACGCGCTGACCCGGCTCAACCGCCAACGCGGCGTCGGCATGGCGATGATCACGCACACCATGTCGGACCTGCTGGCGCTGCCCACCGAAGAGGACCGGATGAAGGCCAAGGGCTTCGTCGAGCGCGCCGGCATGGTCATCTGCGGCGGTCTGCCGGCCGCGGAGATGCCGCAGCTGACCGAAGTCGTGAGCATGACGGAGTCGGAGCAGCAGATCATCACCGACTGGTCCACTCCCCCGTCCTGGGACAGCGAGACGGGCACCGACTCGGCTCCTCCCGGGCGTGGGAAGTTCATGGTCAAGGTGGGCGGGCGTCCCGGCATCCCCGTTCAGGTCGAACTCACGCCGTCCGAGCTGCGCATCAACGACACGAACCGCAAATGGACGACGTGACATGACGGGGCGAGAAACGGGCGTCGGTCGAACGCAAGCGGGCACAATCTCCGGTCGTGTTCTGCTGATCGCGGCAACCGTGGTCCTGGTCCTCCTGACGAGCGGCACCCCGGCAAGGGCGGACAAATCGAAATATCCACCGGCCGATTGCCTCCAGGTGCCCCGTGACCTGCACGGCGTCGTCTTCATGGTCTATTGTCCGGGCAAGGAGGCGTATGTATATTCCAACAACGTAAATGGCTGCAAAGGAGGACCGACCGAGCCCACGTTCGTCAACTTGGACGGCCTTTCGGACCTGACGCAGTGGGGGTGTCGTTACGATGTCGCCAAAGAACTGAAGGACTGGTTGCTCGACGACAAGAACAAGACCGCCGGGCACGTGGATCCCCATAATATTCGGGAAAACCCTTGTGATGCCCTTCCCAAGAAACACAAAACCGGATGCCCGGACATCCGCCAGTCCAAATTCCAGGACCTCTCCACGCATCCGTGCATGTTGAAGAACGCGTCGGGTGAATATTTCATCGCGCTCGAGCAGCAGAGCAGGTGCCTGAAGGACAACGAGTGGTTCAACAACGGAATCAAATCACCACCCCGTGGCGACAAGAACTCGTACAACACCCAGGACTACTCGGGCCCTCCCGAGGTCATGGACCCCCTCATGGAGGGCGCCGGCTGGGTCGCCTGGGCCTGCCTGGTGGGCTGCTTCTTCAGCGCGTTCTGGTGTCTCTTCCAATTTGTCGGCGCACGCCGTAGCGGCGGGGAGATGGCGCACGGAGTGGTCTACGTGTTCATCGGCACCCTGATCGTCGGCGGCGCATCCAGCATCACCCAGTTCGTACTCGCCTAGCGACACTCCCGACCCGGCAGGCTCGGCGAATGCAAGAGAGGAGGTTCTCGACGTGAGTGCCACCAACAACAAGCGTGGCCCCAGCCCGTACGGCGACATGTACATGATCCTCGCCGTCGCGTGCGTGCTCATGGCCGTCACCGGAGCGATGTGGGTCGGCGCCACGGCCACCAGCGCCGAGACGGATCTCAAGCCGCCGCCACCACCCGCCATCCTGCTCGGCCTGGTGCTGGACAAGTACACCTGGCCGGGGACCGGGGCCACCGTCGTCACCGTCGCGCTGTGCGTGGTCATGGCCGCGGTGGCCGGCGGCGCGACCTACCTGGTGATCGTCTACCGACGCGGCCTGCTCGATATCGATCGGGCGATTCCCTACCTGGCCAAGCCCCGTGATCTCCGTGCGTCCACCACGAAGGGCGTGCGCGGCAAGGCGGACGGGTTCGGGCTGGATCCGACCGAAGTGCCCGGGCTGTACATCGGCAAGACCGTGCGCCACGGCGTCGACGTGTGGGGCTCCTGGGAGGACATGCACGTGGACATCTGGGGGCCGCGTACCGGGAAGACGACATCGAGGGCGATTCCCAACATCGTCGCGGCGCCCGGCGCGGTGGTCGTCACCTCCAACAAGCGTGACATCGTCGACGCGACACGCGGCTCGCGAGCCCGGCGCGGCAAGGTGTGGGTGTTCGACCCGCAGAACCAGGCCGGCGCCAAGCCCACGTGGTACTGGGATCCACTGTCCTACGTGGGCAGCAGCATCACGCTGGCGGTCAAGCTGGCGGGCCGGTTCTCGTCCATCAACCGACCCGCCCACTCGCGCAGCGACGCGTACTTCGAGCCGGCGGCGGAAGACCTGATCGCGCATCTGTTGCTGGCCGCGTCGATCAGCGGGAAGTCCATCTCGCAGATCTTCACCTGGCTCACTCGCCCCACCGACGACACCCCCGAGCGCATTCTGCGCGACGGCGGACACATCGCCTCGGCGGACGCGGTGGACTCGGTGATCACCGCGCCGGATCGGCAACGGGCCGGTGTCTACGGCACGGCGGCCCAGATCGTCTCCTTCCTCGTCGCGCCGACGGTGACCGCGTGGATCGAACCGGGGGACAACCCGAACCGCCCGGCCTTCGACTACAAGGCGTTCGTCCGCGGCGGTGACACGCTCTACATGTTGTCCGAAGAGACGAACAAGATGGCCGCGCCCCTGGTCACGGCCTTCACCGCGGCGATCGCCGAGGAGGCCGAGAACACCGGACGAGACTATCCGGGCGGCCGGTTGCCGATTCCGATGCTCTTCGTGCTGGACGAGGCGGCGAACGTCTGCCCGTGGAAGGCACTCCCGGACAAGTACTCGCACTTCGGTTCACGCGGCATCGTGATGATGACCATGCTCCAGTCCTGGGCCCAGGGGGCCGCGGCGTGGGGTGACGGCGGAATGGCGAAACTGTGGGGCGCCGCCAACGTGCGTGTCTACGGAGGCGGCGTCCTGGACACCAAATTCCTCGGCGACCTCTCGGCTGCCTCCGGCATCTTCGAGCCGGGCACCACCAGTTACTCCCGCAAGTCGACCGACTTCTTCGAGAGCAACGTGAACAAGGGGTCGCGTCCCGAGCCCGTGCTCGACGTGGCGGACTTGACCTCGATGCCACGCGGTCGTGCCTTCGTGCAATTCAGCGGGACGAAACCGGCGCTGATCCGCACGATTCCCTGGTGGGAAACCGAGTACGCCGAGGAGATTCGGGAGTCGATCGCCACGTTCGATCCGAGCGCCCAGGCGCCGATGGCACTCAAGAAGGTCTCATGAGCGATCCTCGCGAATACGAACCGCTCGTCCACCGGGACGTTGTGAACGAGCCGGCACCCGAGACCGAGCCGAAGCCCGAGCCCGAGAAGCTGTTCTTTCCGTCGGTGGAAGTGTTCGTCACCGCGTATCTGGCGCCGTTGTTGCGGCGCCGGCTCAACCGGTCGTTGGCCGTGTGGTGCCCGAGTTGGTGGGCACACCCGGAGGCCGTCGCCCGGTTGACCAGCCTGTGGCGGGCCTTCGAATACCTGCGCCGGGACCCGGCCCTGGGTGTTTCGACCTGGTGGACCCACCATGCCGATCCGCACCTGCGCGCCCTCATGGATCCCGATGTCGGGCCGTTCGCGGTGTGCGACCCCAGGGACGGTCATTCGAGCAGCCCGTTGGGACCCCTGCCGCTGACGCCCGTTCCGCCGGGGCTGCTGGACCACCCCGGATTCCGGGTCGAGGAATCGATCTTCGACAACATGCGGGCGAACGAAGCCGAGCACGCCGCGCGGGACCGGCCGACCGGTTATCCCAAAGACAAGGTACTGAACAAGAACATGGGTTTCTGATTCACGAGGAGAGGCGGCGATCATGGCCGATGAAACCGGTGTCGAGGACATCCTCGGGGGGTTCTACGACCTCGTCGGGGCGACGATGCAAAGGGCGGAGCAGACGCTCGACGTGATCGGTAGCCAGGTAAAGCTCGGCGATTTGCTGCCGGGCCTGAGCGTTGCTGCCAATGTGGCCAAGGGAGTGGCGACCGGGCGATAGCCCGGTCGCATCGACGCACAGGGGACGGGGAAAGGGATGCAGAAGAAGACGGCGCTCGGGGTGCTGCTGGCCCTTTCTCCCGGCGGGTTCCTGGTCTTCATCGTCCTGATGACGGCTCTCATAGCCGCCCACAATCCGCTCAACTTGCTGAGGAATCCGCAGGTCCAGGCCGCATACAATGCAAACGCCGTTCCCGCCCAGTACAGGTCGTTCGTGGCGGAGACCGGAAAAGTGTGCCCCGAGGTGACCCCCACGGTCGTCGCCGCGCAGATCGATCAGGAGAGCGGCTGGCGGCCGGCCATCGTGAGTCCGGTGGGCGCGGTCGGTCTGAGTCAGTTCATGCCCGGGACGTGGGCGACGTGGGGCGGAGGAGCCCCACAGACCGATCCGAGGGCCAACATCATGGCTCAGGAGCGCTACGACTGCCATCTCGCCGGCGAGGTCCGGCAGATGCAGGCGGGCACGTACCAGGACAGCAAGTGCTCGATGATGATGCACGGAAAGTTCTACTCCAAGCCCGCGCCGAAGGCCGGTGAGATGCGCGGCGAGGTCTTCGACCTGATGCTCGCGTCGTATAACGCGGGTCCCGGTGCGGTGTGCTATTACCGGGGTATTCCGCCGTGGGACGAGACCGAGGGATACGTCCCCGGGATCAAGAACACCATGAGCAAGTATTCGGCGCCGCCAATCATAAGCGCCGTCTACTCGGGCGACGACAAGACACTCGGTGGACGAGCCGTCAATCTCGCCAGAGCAAAGATCGGCATGTATCCGTACTCCTGGGGCGGTGGGACCTTCACCGGGCCGAGCCTGGGCATCGAGCAAGGCTCCAAAACCGTGGGATTCGATTGCTCCGGCTTCGTGCGCTACCTCTTCTACCAAGCCTCCGGCGGGGCGTTGAAACTTCCGCGCACCGCAGGCGTACAGGCCAGGGTGGGCCAACGGATCCTTTCCTCGGTCGGGCCGCCGAGCAAAGCCGAGGAGGCCAGGATGCAGCCGGGGGACGTCATCTTCTTCACCTATTCGGGCGGCACTATCGGCACCGGATTCACCCACCACACGGCCCTGTATGTCGGGAACGGAACAACCATCAATGCTTACGCGACCGGCACGGTCATCAGGGAGGATCTCTTCTCCAAATTCTCCCCAACGGACGTGTGGACGGTCCAGCGCTATTCCGTCGCCACGACCGCACAGGCCTGAGATGCGCGGACCCCTCGCGCTGCTCGCGTCGCTGACGATCGCCGCCACACTCGCCGGATGCGGCCTGGGCGACGGCGAGGGCCGGGAGAGCGCTCGACCCTCGGGGCAGCCGGCCCCCACCCGGGGCCCCGTCGCGACGGCCAAGGCGACTGCGACCTACCCGCAACCCTCCGTCACCACCTCGCCGTTGCCGGCGCTGGTCGGACGAACGGGCACCCCGGCCGCCTCGCTTCCGGCGCCAACCCAGGTCGACGGGCGCGACGCGACCGCCGTCGCCCGAGCCGTGGTGCAGACGATGTGGACGGTGGACACCACCATCGACGCGACCCGATGGGACGCCGCTCAGCGCGCCGCGCCGTTCCTGACGCCGCGGTACGCGGAAAGTCTGCGGCTGAGTCCGCAGGTCGCCGCGCCGGGAGGAACCTGGTCGACCTGGGCCGAGCACAAATCCGTCACCGCCGTGGCCGCCGCGTCCGCCGACGACCTGGGCAAGCCGGAGGACACGGAGACCTCGGCCTTTCACGCGTTCACCCTGACCGTCACACCCACGGGCCGGGACGGCTGGCGCGGACCGGCCCTGACCACCACCGTGTTCGTCTCGTTGGAGCGTGCCTCGGCCGCTCAGCCGTGGCGGGTGTCCTCGGTCCAGGCCGGCGACTGAAACCGGGTGGGGCGCCCGAGCGCGGTGCGCCCGTGCACAGCCGTCGCACGACATCGGTATCGGCTTGCCCAGTCGAGGGTCGCGAAGGTTGTCGGCCCGAACCCGACCGCCTAGCGTCGGCAGGGAATTCGACGGCGCCCCGGCGCCGATCTCGGACATCAAGCACAGCGCAGGAGTACACCTTGGCCTCTCGGCGTTTCCTGAGAAGCCGCCGGGCGCTGTCGACGCTCGCCTCGATGCTCTTGACCCTCGGCGCGGCAACCGGCTGCACGACAATGGGCGATGGGCAACCTTCGGCCGGGGAACGCAATCCCTTGGCGGCTCCGCCGCCGGTCGCCTCCTCGTTGTCGGTGCCACCGACCTTCGACGGCAAGCGGGGTTGGCGCAACGACGAGACGAACCGCGCCTACGCGCTCGCGCCTCGGGCGGGCTTCCTCCTCGATGTGTACGCCGGGAGCGACGAGTTCGGGGCGAAGCCGGAATCCCCGGCGAGCGGCGCGCCCACTCCCGGCGGCGCCGAGGACGCGCACGTCCCGTTGTCCACGGCGGGCCCCACGGACGCGAAGCAGAAGGCGAACGGAACCGTCCTGATCGCCCGCGGCGCGGACAAGGGAACCGTGGTCTGGTCGTCCATCCCGCTGCGGAAGCTGTCGATCGAACGGGCTCCGCGGTTGCGCGTGATCAACACGGACCAGGGCGAGTTCGCGGTCCTGGTGCGCTTCGGCGTGGTTCCCGGAAGCGGCCTCGTCCGCTCTCGCCGGCTCACCGTGGTGGACACGTTCCCGGTCACCTCCTCGGGGAACACGGTCGCACCGACGCAGCATCTCGAGCGTGAGACCCCGGGTGAATTCGGCGGTGCCGGCATCTCGATCGGCGACGGCGGGGTGCTCTTCCTGGGTAATCGGGTGGAGAACCCCGGGGAAGGCGCCATCGAGGTCGAACCGGCGACGCTGTGGAATCCGACGACGGGTGCGAGCAGCACCGTGCCGGCGGGAGAGCGACGTCTTTCGCAGGTGTGCGAGGAAGACGCCGCCGATGGTTGCACCGTGCGGGACGTGCCGGTCTCCATCATCGCGGCCGGTGTGCTGACCGCCGAGACACCGGCCCGTCCCTGGGGTCGATTCGCTCTCGTCGGTGGTTGGAACAGTTCCCGAATCGGTCCCGACGGACGCACCCGCGGCACGCTGTTGGGCACCTTGCCGGGGGCGATGCTCGTCGCCTGGGCCGGCGCGAACGGCAAGCCCACGCTGTACGCCGTGCACGATCCCGCGTCGGGCGCGGTTTTGTTCTCCGAGCGCTGTTCCGCTCCCGGCGGTGGGGATTTCGACCCGCAGGGGCTGCGTTCGCTCTTCGCCGCCTCCCCCGGCGGGCGCTACGTCGTGGCGGGTTCGCTGGCGCTCGATCTGTCCGCACGCACTCTGGCATGCCTGGCCGGCGACCACGACCATCGTGGCGTCGAGCTGGGCGCGGTGGGTGACGACGGCGTCGCCTTCGGCTCGTTGCTCGCCGACGGCCGGGTGCCTCGGGAGGGCGAAGAGGCGACGGTCACCAAGGAACCGGCGCTCGTGCGGGTGGCCGCGCGCAGGATCGAACCGCTTCCCGCGGGAACCGCGATCCCGGACCGGCTCACCGCCTCGGGGGCGGGGTTGTTCACGTTGTCCGTCCAACGCGAGGAGGACCCCACTTCGTCGGCGGCGATCGCGATGTATCCGGCCGCACCGGGTTCGACCGCGAGCGCCGCGCCATCGAGGTGAACCCCTTTCTCACCCACCGCACCGGCGGCCGGTCCCACCGGGAACCGGCGGCACGTCTTTCGCAACATCCGAGCGTCGACGCTCACGCCGGCCGACTTCGGCCGCGTACTCGCTACCCAAGGATCGTGGACCGGTCCGTGTTCCAGGGAGAAGCCCCATGTCCCAGCGCTCTGCGCCCGACTCGCCGACCCCGTCGTCGGCCAAGGAACCCGATCCCGAGCAGCAATCCGCCACACCGCGCGAAAGCCGGCTGTCCCGCCTACCCGGCCTGTCCCGCCTGCGCCTGAACCGTAACCGTCCGACCGCGATCATCGCGATCGGCGCGGCCGTCTCCGTCGTCGCCGCCTCGGTGGTCGTCGGCATCGGCGCGGCGGGGGCCGATTCCGACCTCTCGGACATCGGCGCGTGGCTGCCCAGCGGCGGAAAGAACATGGTCGTCCACGTCAACGGCCTGACCGGGCGCGTGGATGCCCGGATCACCCTGCCGGGCGGTCAGGACCCCACCACCTTGCAGGTGAGTACGGACGGCAAGACCGTCCTGGTCCTCAATCAGCGGACCGGGCAGCTCAACCAGATCGACCCCCGCCAACTCACCGTCGCCCAGAGCTCACCGGACGGAACTCCCAACCAGGACATCGCCACCGGCGGCGGAAACGCGTGGCGCATCACCCCCGGCAAGGGGGAAGTGCAGCGCATCGACCCGCGCCCGACCACCGACGCGGCCAACGCGCTCGGCTCGTTCGCCACGATCGGCCCGCCGATCGTGTTCCAGGACGCCCAAGGGGCACCGATCCCGCTGGGCAAGACCCAGGCGGACGCCGACGGCACCCTGTGGGTGCCCCTGTCGGCCACCGGCGAGGTGGTGCCGGTGCGTGGCTCCGACCGGGGCGCGCCGATCAAGGTCGCCGAGCCCGGACATCAACTGTTGTTGACCCTGGTCAAGGCCGCGCCTCCGTCGAACGAGGGCGGGCAGAAGTCGGGCGCGGACCGGGTGTTGGTCACCGACGTGAGCGCCGGCAAGGCCGTGACGCTGTCCCAGACCGGCGTCGCGAGCACCTTCAAGCTGCCGACGGACATGACCAAGGGCGCACCGGACAAGTTCCTGGTGCCCGGCGTCAACGAGGGGGCGGTCGTGCCCTTCCTGGCCTCGGACACCGGCTCGTTGATCCTCGTGGACGTCAACAGCGGCTCCGTGCAGGCGACTCCGATCCAGACCGGGAAGCACACCTACGGAAGCCCGTCGGTACTGGGCGCGAAGGTCTACGTGCCGGACTACGACGCGGGCGCGCTGCTCGTCTACAACACGGTCCAGGCCAAATTCGAGGAGCCGATCAAGGTCACCGGCGTCAAGGGGAAGCTGGAGACGTACGTCAACAACGGCCTCCTGTGGGTGAACGACCAAAACAGTGCGGAGGCGGCTGTCGTCGACGTGCAGGGTCGCATCCACCGGATCGGCAAGGACGGCGAGCCGGGTGCGGACGGGGTGCCGGGCGACCAGTCGACACCGACCCGGAGCAAGGCACCGGGTACCGGCGCGACCACTGCCCCACCGAGCACTCCACCCACGCAACCGTCCCCCGAGGACCAGCAGTTGCCGGGTGGTGGTGGTGAGGTGCCGCCGCAGGATGTGCCGGGCGACGATCCGGCGCCGGGGAACGACGCGCCGAAGCCCATCCCCCGGCCGTCCGCGACCGGGTCCCCACAGGCACCCGCACCGGTGCCCACCGAAACCGCGCCGAAGGATCCGATCGAGGTGCCCAAGCCGCAGTCCCCGCGGCCGACCGCGCCCGGGGCCCGTACGCCCACCGCATCGGTGCCCGGAACCGCGCCGGCCACGAGCAAGCCGACCGGTACCGCGGGCCCGACCGACTCCGGCCGACCCTCCACCACCGCGCCGTCCACTCCGCCCGAGATGAAGGCCCCCGGCACCCCCAAGGCCACGTCGAGCCAGGGCAAGATCACTCTGACGTTCACGCCCTCGGACGGCGCCTCGCCCACCCGATACACGCTGGGCAATGTGACGGCCGGACTGAGCGTCACCCCCGATGCGATCGGTCCCGGTGGCAGCATGAAGTTCACCGTCTCCGGTGGTGAGTGCGGCAAGGAGTACAAGTTCTTCGTCAGCGCCGAATACGCCGGCCGAAAGACGATGAACTCCGGTTGGTCCAAGCCCATCCAACCGTGCGTCAAACCGCCCCAGCCGGCCGACGTCTCGGTCGCCCAGGCAAACGGTGGCCACGGCGCGACGTTGAAGTGGACCGTGCCCAAGGGCACCGACCCCAAGACGACATATCAGGTGAAGGTGGCCAACCGGGCACCCGTGACGGTCTCCGCGACCACGTATGTCGTCACGGACCTCAAGAACAGCGCCGAGTATCAGGTCACCATCACCGCGAAGAACGCCGCCGGCAGCGGCACCGCCACCACGACGATCGACCTGACCCCGCCGGCGCGCACGTACAAGGTCGGCCCCAACCGGAGCAACTCCATCGGCATCGGCATCCACGCCGGTCCACGGATCGACGCCGCCACCCGCAGGGGTGAGATCGGCGCCAACTACACCGGCAGCATCACCGTGCAGTGCCAGATGAGGGGCGAGAACGTGACCCGCACCGCCACCAGCGTGCACAGCAGCATCTGGGACCTGGTCGTCTACACCGGCCCGGGCAAGAGCGCCACGGGTTACGTCAGCGACCTGTACATCCGAACCCCCCAGACCGACAACGGAACGTTCTCGCCTCCGCTCTGGGAGTGCGAGTAGTCCTGCGGCTTCACCCATCGTGTGTTCACTCGCGGGCGGCGGGCCCTCATCCTCCCGCCGCCCGCCGTTCCACCCTTCTGGAGCACCGTGACCCAGCAGCTCGCCACCTCGGTGAACGGCAACCCGCCGGCCGAGGCCCCCCAGTTCCACGCCGGCGACGCCTTGCGGCTGTTTCGAGAGTGCTTCCGCGCGCTCGGGGACAACATCGAACGGGTCGTCGTCGGCAAGCGCGATGTCGTGGACCTCGCGCTGACCGCCTTGTTCGCCGAGGGCCACCTGCTCGTCGAGGACGTGCCCGGCACCGGAAAGACCACCCTCGCCCGGGCGATTTCCGCCTCCATCGACGCGTCGTGGCATCGCATCCAGTTCACCCCGGACCTGTTGCCGTCCGACATCACCGGTGTGTCGATGTTCCGCCAGACGACGAACACCTTCGAATTTCTTCCTGGTCCGGTCTTCGCCCACGTGGTGATCGGCGACGAGATCAACCGCGCCTCGCCCAAGACCCAGTCGGCGATGCTCGAAGTGATGGAGGAGGGCCGGATCACCGTCGACGGGATCACCCACGAGGTCCCGCGCCCGTTCATTGTCATCGCGACGCAGAACCCAGTGGACATGTCCGGGACCTACCCGTTGCCCGAGGCACAGTTGGACCGCTTCCTGATGCGCGTCACCGTCGGCTATCCCGACCTCGCCTCCGAGATCGCGGTCGCCTCGGGCGCGGGCGGCGGTGCGACCATCGAGAGTCTTCCGGTGATCGCCACGGCGCAGCACATCGAGGAGTTCGTCCAGGTGGCCCGCCACCACGTGAGCGCTGCCGAGCCGGTCGTCGACTACGCCGTGCGTCTTGCCCGCGCCACCCGCGAGAGCGCGCACACCAGGCTGGGTGCCGGCCCGCGCGGCAGCGTCGCCCTGGTCCGGGCGGCGCGGGTACGCGCGGCCTCGCAAGAGCGCGGCCACATTCTGCCCGAGGACGTCAAGGTGTTGGCCCGACCGATCCTCACCCACCGTCTGCTCTTGGCCCCGGACGCCGAACTGGGCGGTGTCACGGCCTCCGACGTGCTCGACGAGATCCTGGATCGGGTGCCGGCTCCGCAGCCGACCGCCACGAAGGGTCACGCTTGATGCTCTCCACCGGCGGTCGCGGAATGCTCGCGGCGGGTGCGGCCCTGTGTGGAGTGGGCTGGGGACTGGGATACGGCGAGGCCCGGGTACTGGGGGTAGCCGCACTCGCCGCCGTGGCGCTCGCCCTGGCCTGGACGGCGCCACGTCCCTCGGTCCGGGCCCGACGTACGGTCGTACCCGTCAAGGTCGCGCGTGGCGATGCCGCGCACGCGGTCGTGGTGCTCGTCAACACCGGGACCCGGCCACTGCGCGGCCTGCGCGCACAGGATCACGTCGCCGGAGAGGCGGTGTATCCGGCCACCCTGCCGGTGGTGCCCCCGGGGGCGGAGGTCAGCGCCCGTTACCCGTTGCCCACCCACGTCCGCGGGCCGGTCGCGGTCGGTCCCATGTCGTTGGTGCGAAGCGACCCGTTCGGCCTGAGTCGGCGGACGCGCGAACACGGCGCGGTCGAGACCCTGTTGGTCCGCCCGCGCACCGTCCCGTTGCCGGTGCTGCCGGCCGGCCGCACCCACCATCTGGAAGGGCCCACTTCGGACACTGCCGAGGACGGGACGCTGACCTTCCACTCCCTGCGCGAGTACACCCTCGGCGACGATCTGCGGCGTGTGCATTGGCGTTCGACCGCGCGTACCGGGGTGATGATGGTCCGGCGGATGATCGACGTGAGCCTGCCCGCGACCACGATCGTGCTGGACACCGCTCCTGGCTCGTACTCCGGCAGGCCGCCGTGGTCGACGGCGTCCGAGACGTTCGAATCGGCGGTCGAGGTGGCCGCGTCGGTGGCCGCCGCCGTGGCCGGGAAGAACTTCCCGCTGCGCGTGTTCACCGGCGCCGGGCCACTGACGAACGCACGTGATCGCGAGCCCGGTTCGGGTCGACTGCTCGATCTGTTCGCGTTGGTCGAGGCCGACGCGTCGCACTCGCTGCGCGACACGTTCGACATCCTGGAGCGAGGTCGCGACAGTGACACGCTCGTGGTGGTCACCGGCGTCGAGTCGGCTTCCGAGTTGGAGGCACTGGGACGGGTCACGCGCCGCTTCGACCGGGTGCTCCTGGTTCGGGTCGCCGCGCCCGGTGGCCCGCCGCCGCCCGCCCTGCCGTTGCCCACGCAGGTGACCAGGCTGCTGGTCACCGACCTGGAGGAGCTGGCCCGCGCGTGGCACCGCGAGGCGGTGCGATGAGCGGCCCCGGCATTCACCGTCGCGGGTGGTCGTTGGTCGCCACCACCCTGGCCGCGCTGTGCGTGGGCCTGGCGTTCCGGCGGGTGTTCGAATCACGCGAGGTGTTGCTCGTCACGGTTCTGTCCGCGATCGTGCCCACCTTCGTGGTGGCCGCCTGCTCCGGTGGCCCGAAGCGTTTCGTGGTGGACGCGGAACAAGCGCGCGCGACCAGGCCGTTGTGGCCCTCGGTGGTCCTGTCCGCGCTGGCTTGGCTGCTCGTCGTGTCCGGGACGCTCTTCCGCGATCGCGCGGTGGGGTACGTGGTGCCCACCCCCGGCGGTGTGCGTGACATCGGCGCCGCCGTCGTCAACGCGCCCAAGTCGATCCTGACCACCGTGCTGCCCGCTCCCCCCGATGGGGAACTGCTCGTCCTGGTGTCGGTATGCGTGTGGGTCGCGGCCTTCGCGTCGGCCGAGCTCGCGCTGCGCACCGCCACCGTGTCGCTGCCCGCCCTGCCCGCACTGCTCGCCGTCGTGGTCCCCGTCGTGCTGGGCGTCGGTGGGCCCGGTTCCAATGTCCCGGTGATGATCGCCATGATCGGCGCCATCGGATTGCTGCTGCTGATCCGGGCACCCCAACGGCGACCTCCGATGGGCACGGCGCTGGTCGGCGCGCCGATCGTGGTCGCGCTGGCGTGCGTTGCCGGCCTGCTCGGTCCCGATCTGCCCGGCACCCGCGACCGGCGTCCTCCCGATCTGCGCGACCTGGTCGAGCTGCCGCCTCCGCAGCGGTTGACCGGCATCAGTCCGCTGGATCGCATCTCCGCGTGGCTGATGTCCCCCGACCAGCCGATGTTCAGCGTGGACGGTCCCAGTGCGCCCGACCGCTACTGGCGCCTGACGGTGCTCGATCGCTACGACGGGTCGAGTTGGTATCCGGTGCGGGACCTGCGGGCCACCGCGGGCCGGGTGCCGGACTCGCCCGACGGCCGGCCGGCCGTCCTGACCTCGGTGGTCAATCACGTGACCCTGCGCGATCTGGGCGACATCTGGCTGCCCGCGAGCGATCGCCCCACCGGAGTGGACGCACCGGGTCTGCGGTTGCGGGTCGATCCGGTCAGTGGGGTGATCGCGAGTGGTTCGGGCCTGCGCTCGGGTACCCGGTATCGGATCGACGCGCGCATTCCCGCGCTGGATCCGGACCGCCTGCAGTACCTTCCGGCGGCACACGATCCGGCGAACACGGTCCTGCCCGAGAGCGATGCGGTGGGACGACCGATTCCGGCCCTGGAGGCACTGCGGGCGAAGGCCGTCCTGGCCACCTCGGGCAGCACGTTCCCGTATCAGCAGGCCCTGCGCCTGGCCCAGTGGCTGCGCGCCAGCCCCCACCGCTACGACATCGCGGCGGTCCCCGGACACTCGTACCGCAACCTCCAGTTCTTCCTGGAGACCTCCAAGGAAGGCACGTCGGAGCAATTCGCCACCGCCTTCGCGGTGATGGCGCGCACGCTCAATCTGCCCACCCGAGTGGTCGTCGGCTTCTCGGCCGGACGCGAGGGCGCGAACGGGGTCCACGAGGTGCGCAGCGGTGACGTACTCGCCTGGCCGGAGGTCGAGTTCGAGGGGGTCGGCTGGGTGCCCTTCTTCCCCACCCCGGGGCAGGCCACGGATACGGGTGCGCACAAGCAGGCCCCGGAGCAGAAGGCGCCCACGAGCAGTACGCCGGCCAAGCCGATCACCCGAGCCGAGAAGGATCGCCAGATTGCCGGTCAATCCCGATCCGGGCCCGCGCCCGACCCCGCGACCCCCGTACGCTCGCACCGGGAGAGGACCCGCTGGGAGTTGTTCGCCGCGGCGGGCGCGGGCGTGGGCGTCGTCGGATACCTGGTGTCGGCCTGGCTCGGCCCGGTCCTGGCCCGGCGGCGGCGCCGCCGGGGAGGGCCGCGCGAGCAGGTCATCGGTGCCTGGCGACAGATCAACGAGGACCTGGTGGGCGCCGGGATGCGCACGAGTGAATCGCTGACGGTCGGCGATGTCGCCGATTACGGGGCGACCAGACTGCCGAGCGAGGCAGCCGATCGGCTGCCCGGACTCGCCGCCCTGGTCAACGACATCGCCTATGGCGAACGCACGATCGACCAGGCGGACGCGGATGCCGCGTGGCGGGATCGGGCGATCGTGGCCGGCGCCGTCCGGCGGCTCGACGGGCGGCCCCGCGCCCACGTCAGGGCCGGTCACAGGATGCGCCCGAGTTCGGTGGCGCTGGTATTCCGATCGCCCGACAGGGGACGAGAGTGAGCTCAAGCGTGACCATCGACGGACGCGGCACCTCGAACTCGGCGGACCCGACCCGGGACGACCCGTCGGGCAGCGGACCCGCGTTGCACGAACCCAGGTGGTGGCGATACGTCCGCGACAGCTCGCCGACACCGCCACAGGATGCGGATGCGGGCGCGGACGCGGGATCGGCACCGACGGGACTCTCGCCCGCGGGTGGCGTCGCGGACGGGGACGCGGGCCATACGCAGTTCGCGCCCGCGGTCGAGGCGATCGGCAGCGGGCCGCAGGAGTCCGCGCCCGACGTGGACAATGCCGCGTCGGTCCGGATCCCTCCCCCGCCGCCTCGGAATCCGCCTCCGGCGCGCGAGCCGGAACCCGTGCGCGAGACGCCCTCGTCGCCGGAGGAAGGACCCTTCGCAGTCAAAGGGGATACGACCTACGCGCCGCTCTCGCAGGCAATGGACCCCGAGGCCGACCATCACCCGATACCCGCCGCCGAGGCGTGGCCGGCCGCCGCCGAACCGGACGTCGGAACCGAGCCCGAATCCCGCTCCGCTGTCGAGGCGCCGGCGAAGCCGGAACCGGCCGAGGAGTTCGGCTGGGACTTCCGCCAAGCCTCGACCGAGTCGGTGGACTGGTTCCCCGCGCCCAAACGCCGTCCGCGCTGGGTCGTGTTTGTGCTCGTCGGTCTGGTCGTGATGGTGATCGCCTCGGCCTGCATCCTGGTCCTGGCCGGCCGGAAGGAGCAGCCCGTGGCGCAGCCCACCACCGCTCCCCCGGTGCCGGCGACCGTGATGGCACCGGACGCGGCGGCGCCGTACCGCCCCCAGGGGGTCTCGGTGAAGTCGTTCGAGGGGCGGCTGCTGGTCTTCTGGAAGCTTCCGCAACGCACCGACCTGATCGTCGGGTATCTCGTCGTCGCGCAGAGCCGGGACGGCACCGTGCAAAAGACCGAGGTGCCGCGCGCCGGCGAGTTGACCGCGGTGTTGGCCGGCGCGCCGGTCGGTCCGAACTCGTGCGTCGTGGTCACGACACTCGTCAGCGGTACGCCGAGCATGATGATGTCCCGCTCGGACCCGGTGTGCCCGCGGCCCTCGGCGAACAGGTCCGAGGCGCCGGCGACCGCCGGTTCCGCCGGCCCGAGCGAACCGGGAGCCTCTCGTGAGTGACAACGCCGCCGTCCCCGCGTGGCCCGTCGTCCTGATCGCATTGGGCGCGGACCGAACCGTGGAGATCGACGGGCTGCCCGTCCCGGTGAATCCCGGCCGCGACCCCAGGGACGTGGCGCTGGCGGTCGCCGCGGAAACCGCCCGGACTCTCGGTCGCGCGGTACGTGTACAGGCCGTCGAGCCGGACGGCACGACTTTCCCGCTGATCGTCGACCCGCGGGGCAACGTCGTCCAGGCCGGGGATCCGTTGCTGCCCGGCAAACCCTCTCGGCGCGGCCGGGGCCTGCGCCGCGGACGATCCGATGCGTCGCCGAGGCCGGATCACCGGCGCGCGGGTACGCAGCGGGCCGGTGAGGTCCGGGGCCGCCCGGCGCACTCGCCGGCGTACGAACCATCGGCGTGCGAACCGCCGGCGTACGAACCATCGGCGCTGTCCGGTCAGCCGACCGACGACGGGCCGCCGGCCGGACTCTCGCCGACGTCCGAGCAGGCACGCGCCCTGGCGGTGATCGCACGTGCGCTCGACCGGGGCGAGCCGGACCGGGCGCTGATCGTCGCCAAGACCATGGCGAGGACAGCCTCGCAGTCGGATGACATCGGCGCCGTCGTGGCCACGCAGGAGATCTACGCCTATGTGGCCGTGTTGGCCGACCGGCTCGAACTGGCGGCCCGGCTCTACGCCGACGCGCTCGCGCTCTGCGACTCGCACCCGGTGGATCGAGACGGCTGGCGGGACCGGTTGGCCGAGAACACCGACCGGTGTCGGGCGCGCGTGGATCTCGACCACGGGGCGCGGGCTTGACCGGCCCGCGTCCCTCGTCGACTCAGGATCGCGTCGCGGTGTGCCCCTCGGTTGCCGTGTCGAGGGCGCCGAGGGCGCCCGTCTTCAGGGCGAGCCACAGGTCGATCTGGGTGGCGGGGCAACCGATCAGGCCCATACCCAGCCGCTCCTCGATCCGGACCAGGCGCTTGCGCACTCCCGGCGCGGAGATCGCCAGGGCCGCGGCGGTCGGCTCGATGCGCGCGTCGCAGTCGAGCCAGGTGCGCAGGGTTTCCACGTCGTGTGACCGCGACGCCAGCGGGCCGACCCGTTCCTCGGCCCAAACCCGAACCCGGGGCATGGCCAGAAGATCCTCGACGGTCACGGCCTCGTCGGCCGAACCGGCCCCCACCACCCCGGGCCGGCCGCCGGCGTCCCGCTCCGGCGCGGGGTGCAGCGCCAGGATCCGCAACGCCAGGGACAGTTCGGCGCGCACGGCCAGCGCATCCAGATCCACCTCCAAGAGCGCGGCCACGCTCTTCAAACGCGCGATCAAGGTGTTGCGGTGCACGTGCAGCCTGCGCGAAGCCCGTCCGCCCAGGCGCAGCCAGGTCTCCAGGGTGGCGGTCAACTCGTCGGCCCCCGGATCGGCGCGCCGGGTCGGCCGATACGTTCGCAACGGCGCGAGCCGCCGCCGCGCCCAGGCCGAGCCGGCGCGGCCGATCAACTCTTCCGGTGTCGCGTGTTCGCCGAACGCGACCACCCGATCCGTACCGACCGGAGCTCGCGACAACGCCTGGGCGGCCTGCTCGTACGCCACCGAGGTGTATTCGAGTGCGAACGCGTCGCCGACCCCGACGAAGACGTCGACGAACTCCCGGGCCAGCCGATCGGCCACCCGGTGAGCCGCCTCGGGGCGCTGCTCCCGGGCGTCACCGCATTCCGACGTCGTCGGCGCCCTCCCGTCCACGGGGATGAGCAACACCAGGCAATCGGAGCACGTCAGGTCCGGCGCCCATCGGATGCCGGCGTCGGCCAGCCGGTGCGCCGCGCGCTCGATGCCCCGGCGCCGCTCTTCGGGGAACCGGACGACGAGCACGCTCACCACATCGGGAAGCGGGGAGCCCATGGCCAGCGCGACGTCTCTGGCCGTCGCGGTATGGCCGGCGCTCAGCAGTCGCAGCACCGCCTGCCGGCTGCGCGCGTCCGCCTCGGTGATCCGTGCGCGCTCGGCGGCCGTTCGCTCCGCGTTCCAGGCCCAACCGAGAACGGGCACCGCATCGGCGAGCAGACCTCCGGTGCGGTCGACGCCGGCGCCGCGGCCGACGATGTGCAGCGTCCCCTCGGGTGCCTCCCGCTCACCCATCGGCCCCAGGGCGATGGAGTGGCCCGTCCCCGCGCGCTCGCCCACGTCGCGCGTCGCGGGGTGGCCGGTCGCCCCGAACGCCTCGTGCTGCAAGGCCCCTTCGCGGTCCACGATCCGCATGTGTGCGCCGGTGCGATGGGCGAGCCAGCGCAGCAGATCGCGGGCCCCGTTCGGGCCGGCCGCCAGCCGTTGCGCGGTGAGCAGGTCGCGAACGCGTCGCTCGGCCGCGTGCTCGCCGTCGGTGTCCGGGTGAAACGGGTCGCCGTACAGGTCTTGGCGGGCGTCGGCGAGCGGAGTGGTCCGCTCGGGACGCCCCTCGGCGAGGCCGGGACGACTCGTCCGGCTCCGGTGGAGGACCTGGCTCTTCTCCACGTACGTCGCGCTCATTACCGCCCCCGTTCGTCCGGCCGATCACGGAGCGGGCATGCGTCGGGTGGACCGTCCGGGACCGATGTGGTTCCCGAAGCCATGACCCGCGCCGTATAAGGCACATTGCTCGGAATTTTTTACCGCCGCCGGAACTCGGATAAGGTCGAGTGCGTTATCCAACTCGGGTATACCCGTGGGTAATATGGGCTTCGTAATTCCACCTTCACAGCCGCATGGAATTCACCGTGAGCAAATTCGGTCGAGACTGTTTCGTGATGTCTTGCCGGTGCCGAAGGGCTGCGGCGGCGTGCCGCCCGCCGGTCCGGACGAGGCTCCTCGCGCGACGGCACCCCGGGCGTCCCCCGGGACGGCCGGGGCAGGGCGGCAGATCGCGGACCTGCGCCCGCCTCCGAGGACGCGGTGTGGTGTGGCGCGGTGGTCGATATTCTCCACCGGTCACGGGCCGCACATAAGGCGTCACCCGCGCGCACTCTCGGATATGTAATTCCACTCACACACCGTGCCGTCGCGGATGCGCTGTGGAAATGGTCGGCCCGGCACGGCCGATATCTATGATTCCGCGCATGCGCTGCCGCGAGGACACGGGCTACCGGTGTGTATACCCGAGACGGTTCAGCGACTCGATCTTGCCGCGCACCGATACGCGGCGAGAATCTGCCCCCGGACTCCGTCATCGGACGGGTCGTCGCATATCACCCACTTCGGGGAGCCTTTCAGTGCAACGCAGCCTTATCGGTTCGGTCGCCACCGGCCTGGGGGTGGGCGCCCTGGCGCTCATCGGGCCGATCCTGGTCGCCGGATCGGCCCACGCGGCCGACGACGCCAAGAACAACTGCGGGTCGGCCCGCGTCGAATGGTCGATCGACGGCGGAAAGACGTGGTCCTCGGCGGGCCTGTTGGGCGCGCTCGCCACCAAGGTGAGTGTGCGCATCGTGGGCGAGGTACCCAAGTCGTGCTCGTACAAGGTCTCGCTCGCCGCCTACAGCGCGGACGGGTCCACCTGGAAGACCTCGGGCACCCAGCGCTATCTCGGCTCCAAGACCGTGACCCTCGATCGTGACCACAAGAGCGCCGCACTCGACATCTCCAAGCACGCGCCGCCCTGCTTCGGGCAGATCGACCTGTACGGCAACGACAAGGTCTTCGACGGGAAGGCCAATCCGCTGCCGCACTACCCCGACGCCAAATATCCGCTCGACATGATCGCCGGTTGGAACGGCGGCAAGGCGTGCGCCCCACCGACGACCAAACCGCCCACGACCGCACCGCCCACCACGACGCCGCCCAGCACGGCGCCGCCGACCACCGCGCCCCCCACGACCGCACCGCCCACCACGCCGCCGACCACCGCGCCGCCGTCCAAGTCCGCGCCGCCGACCAGCACGCCCGAAGCCACGCCCTCGGACGAGCAACGGCCGCCCTCCACCGCCGCGAACGTACCCGGTCGCCTCGCTCAGACCGGCGCGAGCAGCGGCATCGGCCGAATCGCCGGCGCCTCCGCGGCCGTCCTGGTCGCCGGTGTGGGCGCCATGCTGCTACTGCGCCGCCGACCGAACAACTCCCGCTGACGCAGGGACCGTTCGCCCCGTCCCGAGCGGAAGGAGCGAACGCTCGCATGCCGGCCTCATCCGGAATACGCGAATGCGCCGCCGCCCCTCGCCCTCGGCGAGGCGCTGCCCTATGCTCCCGACGTCGCCCCGCATCGGTGTCCTGATCGGGACCGCGGTCGAGTCCTCGGCGCCCGACAGGCGCCCCCCATACCCGTTGCGGTCGGACGACTTCGGTTGCAATCGAAGTACCGTGGAGGGCTTCTTGCGATTTCGTTCGCTCAAATTCGTGCTACCCGCCTTCCTGGTGGTCGGCGCCGCCGTGACCTTCGGCGTGGCCTCGGGTGACTCGGACAACTCCAAGGCCACAGTGCCCACCACCGAAAACGCCTATGTGAGCCAGGTGGCGCCGGCCAAGCCGCACGCCACGCAGACCTGGTTGTCGGTCTGTCCGGCGAACTGCGAGGGGGCCACCGCCTCCGAACGACGCGCGTTCGTCCGGTTCACCGTCGCAGGTGTTCCCGCGGGCGCGCGTGACGTGCGGTTGAGTCTGGATCTGTACTCGGCTCGAACCACCGACACGGCCGTGCGGGTACACAAGGTCAACGGCACGTGGTCCGCGACGAGCCTCACCTGGAACAAGCAACCCCCGTTCGGGGACATCGTGGGATCGCGCCAGGGCTTCACCGCCTCGCAGGTCGGCTCGATCGATGTCTCCGGCGCGTTCACCGGGAACGGTTCGTACAGCTTCGCGCTCACCGCGGCCGCGGGCGCGCAGGGGGTCTTCCAGTCCTCACGCGCGCAGGCCGACCAGGCTCCACGCCTGTCGGTGAGTTGGACCGACCCGACGGCCCCCAGCGCCGGACCGCTCCCCTTCGACATGCCGGCCGCGTCGACACTGCGCGCGAGCGACAGGAAGGTATACGCGCACTACTTCACCCCCTATCCCGCCTCGCTCGACAACAAGGAGCCCACCCAGGACTACTACACCCGCAACTACCTGACCCCGGGCGGCGAAAGCGGCAAGCACGCCGCCTACGGCGGACTGCTGCGCGACCGCCCACAACCCCGCCCGCCACTGGCCGGGGACTGGCAACTTCAGGACATGCAGCGCGAGATCCGTGACGCGAGCGCGGCCGGCATCGACGGATTCACCGTCGACGTGCTGTCCACCTCCAGCGCGCACTGGACCAGGCTCAAGACCTTGATCAAGGCCGCCGAGACCACCGATCCCGGCTTCTCGATCGTGCCGATGCCGGACATGACCTCCCTCAAGGACGTCACTCCCGCCGGCCTCGCCGCGTCGATGGCCGAGCTCACCGCCTCCAAGTCGCTCCGGCGTCTGGCGGACGGGCGCGTGGTGATCTCGCCGTTCAAGGCGGAGCAGCAAACCCCGCAGTGGTGGGCGGAGTTCGCCGCCGCGATGGACAAGACACACAAGACCAAGGTCGCTTTGGTCCCGGTGTTCCTGAACTTCTCGGCGAACGCGGACAAGTACGCCTCGGTCAGCTACGGGTTCTCCAGCTGGGGAAATCGCAGTCCCAACCGGCAGGTCAACATCCAGTCGGACATCGCCAAGGCGCACAGCCTCGGCAAGATCTGGATGCAGCCGGTCGCGGTTCAGGACGAGCGCCCCAACCAGGGCATCTACGACGAGGCGAACAACACCGAGAATCTGCGTACTTCGTGGGACAACACCATCAACGGCGGTGCCGACTGGGTGCAGCTCACCACCTGGAACGACTACTCCGAGGGCACCCAGTTCGCGCCCTCGGTCAATTCCGGGCACACCTGGGTCGACATCTCGGACTACTACCTCGTCCGCTTCAAGACCGGGGCCTGGCCGAGGATCGTCCGTGACACGGCGTACCTCACGCATCGCGTGCAGTTCGCCGCGGCCAGGCCCACCGCGAGCGCGCAGACGAAGATAATGGCGCCCAGGCCCGGGACGAACGCGCCCCGGGACACGGTGGAGGTGCTCACCTTCCTCACCGCGCCCGCGACGGTGAATGCCACCATCGGCGGCGGCAGTCAGCCCTACCAGGCCGCGGCCGGTATGCAGGCCCGGCTCTTCCCGCTGGCGATCGGCAACAACTCGGCGTCGATCGTCCGCAACGGCACCACCGTGGCCACCGTCACCTCCCCCAACCCGGTCAGGAAGGAGTTCGCCGCGCAGGACCTCGGATACCGAGGCGCGAGCAGCGGCCGGCCCGGCGCCGGCTGACGCCTCGCCGTCGGCAACATCGAGTTCGACAGGCGGGGCCGGGTCCGACGCGGACCCGGCCCCGCCGCGTCGGTCTCGGGCTGCGGGGACCGCGAGGTCGGGCGAAGGCCACGCACGACG
>NZ_JBEXCV010000027.1:0-73066 GCF_040605455.1 Embleya sp. NPDC005575
CGCGCAGATCTGCGCGGGGACGAGCGGGGCGGGTGGAATCGCTGGCAGCCTTGGTCGGGGGCAGCTGGTCGGTGCGGGCGCGGTTGCCAGGTGTGGGGTTTGTTCGGGGTCTGGTACGGGTCGACTCGTCACACGCGCGTGACCCTCAGCGGGCTGACCTGCGGTGATGAGGGTGTTGAGGGTTGTGGAGGGTGGGGCGGGTGTCGGGTGTGGCCGTGTGTTGTCGGTCAGGCCGCGTGCCTGTTCTGTCCGGTGATGTCGGCGAGTGCGGTGCGTAGGCGGGCGAGTTGTGCGTGGCGTCGGGGGGTCATCCACCGGTCGGCTTCGGGAGAGGCGCGCAGGTCTTCGGTGTTGAAGACGCGCGCGTGGTCGGCGTACTGGTCGATGAGGTCGTGCAGGTGCTCGGCCAGGTCCCGGCGCAGGGCGGCGCGGTCGGTGAGGGGGGCCGCGTCGTGGTGGTGTGGGCCGAGGGGGTCGGGTGTGGTGTTGGTGAGGGCGGCGAGCAGGTGGGCGGCGGCGCGCTCCGCGCCGGGGATGTCCTTGTCCAGGGCTGCGGTGATGTCCCAGGCGAGGGTGAACAGGGCGTCGGGGCACAGGGTGGCGACGGGCGGCGGTGGGCAGCCGAACGGGCGGGGGCGGCAGGCGCAGCCAGCGCATTGTGGGGTGGGGTGCATGAGGGCTCGCTTTCACGCGGGTGTGGGGTGGTGGGGGTGGGGGGTTGCCGGCTGGCGGGGGTCACGCTCGGCGACTCGTCACACCCTCGTCGGTGCTGGTCAGCGCGGTACGGGTTGTCCCTCTGGTACGGGTCGACTCGTACCGGGGCGTCGACCCTCGTCGCGGTGACCTGCGTCGATGAGGGTGGTACGGGTCGCCGAGGGTGGCCGCTCGCTCGACGCGGCGCCCTCTCGTACCGGCACGGCCCACCTGCGGGCGGTTGGTGGGAGTCGGGTAGGCCGTCCCCGCAAGGGAGTCGGGGACGGCCTACCCGGGGCGGACGCTTGGTCAGGCCGCCGTGTGGTCGCCGGTGTTGGCGTCGGGCCCGTGCTCGGCCGCAGGGCCGGCGGGGCAGTAGCGTTCCCACGCGTCGGTGAAGGCGGCGCGGTGGAAGCCCTTGCGCTGGATTCCGTCCGGGGCGAAGCGGATGGTGGCCGAGGTGATGCCGTAGTCCTTGAGGAGGACCTGCACGGCGCGGGCGGTCAGTCCGCCGTTGCCCCATTCCGCCCAGGGCCCGTCCGGGTCGGTGCGCAGCGCGGTGAGGAGGTGTTCGGTGGACAGGGCCGTGGGGTCGCCGCCGGCGGCGAAGACCTTGCGGATGTCGGCGAGGATGCGGATCCTGGGTCCGCCCTCGTCGTCGTTGCCGGCCTCGTACGCGGTCATCGCCGTGCAGGCAGCGCGTGCCCGCTCCGGCCAGGCTCCGCCCGCGAGTTCGGCGACGGCGACCAGCGGCTCCCACGTGTCGGCGGCGCGGTCCTCGACCGGCATGACCGGCTCCATCCCGGCCGCGTCGTTCGTGCACGGCGCCAGCCATGCCGCGATGCGGTCGCGGAGTTCGTGCAGCAGTGGGGTGTCGCGCCGCGAACGGAACGGCTGGACCCTCTCCCCCGGTGCGCGTCGGCGCATGCGCACCACGATCGACCGGTCCATGATCGTGTCGGGGAGGTCGCCGATCCCCGCGAGGGCCGCCATGGCGAAAGTGGCGAACTGGACCGGCTTGTGTTCCGGCCCGGACACGCGGGTGGCGGGTCGGTTGCGCTGGTGGCTGGCGTTGAGCAGTCCGCGCAGTTCCTCGTTGCGCTCGGCCGCCTTCGCCGTCCCGAACAGGGTGTCCGCCTCGTCGACCAGCAGGGTCGGCGGCTCCTCGGTGCCGATCGAGCGGAAGACCGCCGCGATGGTGGCGTTGATGGTGATGAAGGGCTCGTGGACGGTCTCGGTCAGCACGTCCAGCAGTCGGGACTTCCCGCATCGCTTCGCCGGACCGACCACCGCCAGACGCGGCGCGTGCTGCCACGCCGGCTGTAGGTGCGTCGCCGTGATCCACAGCACCACCGCGTCCAGCGCATGCTCGTGCGGCAGGACCACGTACCGGCCGACCGCGCACCGGAGTTCGTCGAGGAGCGCCGCACCTTCCGGCGCCGCGTGGGTGTGCGGGCTGCTGTCGCCCGTGCCGTCGTCGACACCCGCAGGCGGGTTTGTGTCCGGCGCGTCGTGTCCGAGGTCGAAGCCGGTGTGCGGGGCAGGCATGTCCGGCATACCGCTGCCCGTCGTCGCGGCTCGGAAGGTGGCCTCGGGCGGAGCGGTGGGCGTGGCCTGCCAGGGTGCCGCACCGGGCGCTTGGCCGGGGACGGGTTGTGCGGGTGCGGAGGCCGGGCGCTGGGCGCGCAGTGCGGCGCGGGCCAGCTCGGGCCCGCTGGCGGGCGCTGCGGCGGGGGAATCGGGGGATGCGCCGGTGGAGTCGGTGGGCGTAGGCTTCAAGGAGATCTCCTGATCTCGTGGCGGTGGGCTTGCAGGCCGGCCACGTTGGCGAGATGTGGGCCCTCGGCGTTCCAGCGCCGGGGGCTTTCTTTGTGTGCGGGCGGCGGCGGTGCCGTGCGACGCGACCAGACAGTACGTCGACGGTTCGCCCGCAGTCCAGCCAAATGTGTGACGGATACACAAGGGCATTGACGGTCGTCGGGGTCAGGCCGCGTGCGCCCTGTCGTCGGCGACGCCCAGGACTGCCCACAGGTCGGCGGTGACCACCCGCAGGCGCTTGCCCGCGCGCAACACCTTGCAGGGGTATTCGCCCTGGCGAACGAGGGCGTAGCCGGTGCTCCGTCCGATGCCCAGCGCACGATTCGCCGTGGTCAGGTCCACGGAGGTCGGTAGGGCGAGCAGTTCCGCGCGGGTCATCGCGTGCTGAGTCAGGGGCTGGACTGTGGACTCCTGCGTGCTCATCGGGCTCCTTCTGGTGGACGTTGGTTGGTGCGGATGGTGCAGGTGGTGCTGCCGTTTCCAGCCGGCGAGGTCAATAATGATTCCGCTATTGTGTTGTCATGACACGATCCGAATCGTCAGAATGGGAATCCCACCTCACCCGCCTGATCGCGGGAGAGGTCCGTCGCATCCGGAAGGAGATGGGTATGAGCGCGCAGCGGCTTGCCGACCGCTGCGCGGAGCTGGGCTATCCCGTGCCGCGGAACGTGATCGCGAACCTGGAGTCGGGGCGCAAGGAGTCGGTCTCGGTGGCCGAGTTGCTTGTCGTCGCGGAGGCGCTGGAAGTACCTCCCGTCCTGCTGCTGTTCCCAGTCGGCCATGCGCACGGCACACACCGCGCACCGGCCAGGGATCGAGAACCGCTCATGGGCGCCGTGCGGTGGTTCACCGGCGAGCAAGGCGAACGCACGGACCTCTGGGCCTGCGACCCCTACTACGAGAACGCCCGCCCGCTTCGCCTGTACAGGGAGCACGAAGTGGCTGTTCGGCTCGCCCGGGACTCCGAACAACGAGCCCTCAGCGAGGAACACCGGGCCACGCAGGCCGACTCCCAAGCCGACCGGGCCGCAGCGCTACAGGCAGCGGATTTCCAGAAGCATGTTAGGGACGCCCAGCTTGAGCGGATTCGCCGTATCCGGGCGTTCCTGCACCACGAGGGACTCCTTCTGCCGCCGATGCCGAAGCAGCTCGGACGCGCGGTCCGGGCCCAGGAGAAGAAGGGCGACGCCTACCAGGAGCTTGAGTTCTCGATGAAGCGCGTCGACCCCGAGCGCTACTGGGGCGAGGAGGACTTCGATGAGCCGGACCCGGACGATCTCCAGGCAGCCGAGGACGGGGAGTACGACGAATACGACGACTATCCCGAGTACGACGACGCGCAGTTCTTTGATCCGGAGGATGAATGAAGGGTTCCACCTACCACCGCTGCTACTGCCGCGACAGCAACGGCAAGCCGCTCGGCGCCAAGTGCCCAAAGCTGACCAGCCGTAGGCACGGCTCCTACTCCATCCGTCAGGAACTGCCCAGCTGCGAGGACGGCACACGGCGATCCTTCAACCGCGCCGGCTACGCCACCGCAAAGGAGGCGCAGGCCGACCTGGACGACGTCCGGGCCCTGCTCGCCATTCCCGACGCGCTCGACCCCGAGGGCGTGGCCGCGATCACCGACCTCTTGGTGCAGGTCGCGGCCGACAAGGCGCCTATCCCCGATGTCGAGGAGACACGGCGTCGGCTGAACAGCGGCGTCGACCTCGGCGGAGCGATGACTGTGGGCGAGTGGCTGGAGTTGTGGCTCGCCTCCAGGCGCCAGATCCGCCGGGGAACGGTGCGCCGCTACACCACCGACGTCTACACCCACCTGATTCCCCGGATCGGGGATGTGCGGCTCGACCGGCTGCGCGTCAGCAAGCTCACCGAGGTGTTCGCCGCCATCGCGGACGAGAACGCCGAGATCCTGGAAAACGCCGCACAGCGGAAGGCCGCAGTGGCGGAGCTGGCGCTCGTCCCGTGGAAGGGCGCCGAGAACCGGGCTCGTCGCAAAGCCATGAAGGCGGCGATCGAGGCCATGCCGCCGTTCCGCAAAGTGGTCGGCCCGACCAGCCGACAGCACATCCGCGCGACCTTGCGCAAGGCGCTGAACGACGCCATCAAAGAGCAGCTGGTCACCTTCAACCCGGCGCGCCACGCGGACCTCGATTCCGCGGCGCGGCCCAAGCCGGTGGTGTGGACGGACGACCACGTCGCCGAGTGGCGGCGCACCGGGGAGAAGCCGTCGCCGGTCATGGTGTGGACCCCGGAGCAGACCGGCCGGTTCCTCGACCACGCCGAGTCGGACCGGCTGTATGCGCTCTGGCACCTGGTCGCCTTCCGGGGCCTCCGTCGCGGCGAGGCGTGCGGCCTGCCCTGGGCGCAGGTTCGACTCGACGCGGCCACCGTGACCGTCGTCACCGAACTGGTCGTCCACGGCTGGGAGGTCTACGAGGACGCGCCCAAGTCCGACGCGGGGAAGCGGACGTTCGCGATCGACGCCCCCACGGTCGAGGCGCTCGCCGTGCATCGTGCTCGACAGGACGTCGAGCGCGCCGAGTGGGGTGACGCGTGGGTCGAGACCGGCCGCGTGTTCACGAAGGAGGACGGCTCCTGGCTGCACCCGGACTTCGTCACCCGGCGGTTCGTCAAGCTGTGCGAGGAGATCGACCTGCCGCCGATCCGCCTGCACGACCTGCGCCACGGTGCGGCGACCATCGCGCACGCGGCCGGCGGTGACATGAAGTCCATCCAGGAGCTGCTGGGTCACGCGTCCTATGTGCTGACGGCCAACACCTACACGAGCGTGCTGCCGCAGGTCGACCGGGCCTTGGCCGAGGCCGCCGGCCGGATCGTCCCGCGCGCCGCGAAGACCGTGGTCGAGGCCGCCGCAGACCAGGTCGCCAAGGCCGCCGGTGATGCCCCGGCCGCTCCTGTGGGACCTGATGCCGGGACGTCCGCTCACGCACCGCTCACGCAGACGGCCCCGGACCAGAGGTCCAGGGCCGTGAAGAAGACCGCTGTTCGCGGTATTCATGCTGGTCAGAAGCCCAAAGCCGGTCCTGACGCGGGTGGGCCGTCAGGGGATCGAACCCTGAACCCGCGGATTAAAAGTCCGCTGCTCTGCCAATTGAGCTAACGGCCCGGTTGGGCGCCGGCGGTGATCCGCGTTTTGCCCACCGGCAGAGTACCGGTATCGGATCGAACATGCTGCGAGTATCCCCGGACACGCCGTGACCTGCGGGGATGAGGTTGTGGCGAACACGACGCTGGTGCATCTGCGGGGCGGTACCGGAAGGCGCAAATCGGACAATACGAACGCCATGTGCTGCTGTGTCTGGACCCCGTACTCGTCGGGAAATCCGCGTGAGGGGGTCAAAATCCGGCTCGGACGGGCAGGCTCGTGGAGATCCGGGCTCACACCGGGCTCACAATTGGCCAGTTCGGCTCCCCCAGCATGGTTACTGTGCGTCATCTGAGCCGTCTTTGTGCCCTGGTGTTCGGCCCGCGCGATCGGATCCGGGCGGTGTCTGATCACTCATCTAGATTCGCCTGGCTCTCCACACCGTCGGTGCCCCCTGACCACGGTGACTTACCGCACGGCGCTCGACGGGGCTCGCGCAGCGTCGACTCGACGACTGACAGGTCCTGCGGAAGAAGATGTGCCCGCCTCTGACAGGATGCGGCGCTGTACGTATATCTCCGATACCTCTCGATGAGGACACCATCGGTGTGCTAAGCGGTTGCCCTGGTGGCGCTGGCGCCCGCTGGCGGGTCAAGGCACTTGACCAGGCCCCAGCTCCGGCGCGGTACCAGTTCAGGAGCTTCACCCCGAAGGCATTTTGACCTCGGAGCACCTTCAGGTCACTTGGGCACTGGCCAACTAGACATCAGGCTCTGGCTTGCCGGCTTCTCATGGCGGATTGGGACGTGACTTTCGGCGCGCCCCGTTGAGCCGTTCCGCCTTGACAGCACGTGGACGCGAAAGGCGTAACGTGACAGCGCGAGGCACTCGTTGCGATTCCCGTCCTAAGGGCTGTCAACCTTGCAGTGCTCACCCCGTTCTCGAACCTGGATGGATCTGCCCGTCGTGTCATCCAGGGCGTGGTGACCGGATCGCGGTGAGCAGCAGGGCGATGTCGTCGGCCCGGTAGGAGGAGCCACGGGCGTTGTGCAGAAGCCGGTCGGCGAGTTCGTCCAGTGAGTCCGCACGGGCATGGGCCAGGGATGCTCGCAGGCGGTCGATGCCCACGTCGATGTCGGTTCCGGGTTCCTCGACAAGGCCGTCGGTGTAGAGGGCGAGGACGGACCCCGGCGGGAGGGCGATCCGGGTTTCGGGATAGGTGCTCGCGCGCTCCACACCGAGGACCGGTCCGATGTCCAGGTCAAGGGCATCGGTCGTCCCGTCGGGACGGCGGAGCAGGGGTGGGGGGTGGCCGGCGGTGACGGCGTAGGCGTGGTGGCTGTGTGCTTCGAGGTGGATGTAGCAGCAGCTGGCCAGCAGCCCGGGGTCGAGGTCGAATAGGGTTCGGTTGACGCCCGCCATCGCATCGCCGGGCGTATGCCCTACGGCCACGAAGGCCCGTACCGCGCTGCGCAACTGGGCCATGGTGGCCGCGGCGGCGATGCTGTGCCCCTCCACGTCTCCGATGACGAGACAGACTCCGCTGTCGGTGGGGATGACGTCGTACCAGTCGCCGCCGATGTCCATTCCGCTGGTGCCGGGCAGATAGCGCACCACGGTATGGATGCCCGGGACTGTCGGGAGCCGGTGCGGCAGGAGCGCCTGCTGCAGGCCGCGCGCGAGGGCGAACTCCGAGTCGTAGAGCCGCGCTCGTTCCAGAGCCTGGGCGATCAGCCCGGCGAGAGCGGTCAGGACGCCGCGGTCCTTCTCCGTGAACGGATGGATCTCGTCAAAGCCGAGGACGCAGGTGCCGACAGGGTGGCTGGAGGCGATCAGTGGCAGATACGCCCAGGAACTCACCTCGCCCGTGGGGATGCCCGGGTAGCCCCGGGAAAGAGCCTGCCGCGACTCGATGAAGAGCGGAGTGCCGGACGTCAGGGTCTCCGTACCGGGCAGGCGGGCGTGCAGCGGTACGCCCTCCAGCCATTCGAGGAAGTCTTCGTGGCCGCCGGTGTGAAAGAGCAGGTGCATCGTTCCGTCGCGGACCACATAGATTGCCAGCCGCTGGCCTCCGAAGGCAGGCAGGAGCTGGTCGGCGACGACTTCACAGACTTGGTGGGCGGTGACCGCCTCGGTCAGCGCGCTGCCCAACTGCAGGACGTGATACATGACGCCCAGACGCGCCGGTGCGGTGGCGGTCGCTGTCTCGGGCGGGGAGGCGGATGGTGTCGATGCCGGGGGCGGCTGACCGACAGGCACGACCCGGGCGGTCACCCCGTCCGCCTCCGGGTGGAGGGAGAAGGCGAGCCACCGGTCGGGTGAGCGGCAGGCCACGAAGGAGGCCGGCGCCTGGGAGATCATCGCGGACCGGTGCCGGTACTCGATGTCGGGATCGGACAGCCACGGCAGTACGTCCCAAAGGAAATGGCCCAGCAATTCGTCGGCGGAAACCCCCAACAGCTGCAGGGCGCTGTGGTTGACGTAGGTGACCCGCCCGTCGGGGGCGAGGGAGAACAGTCCGTCCCGCAGCCGCTCGACCGCTGCGACGGCCACCTGGCCGGCGCGGGCGTCCACGACCGCGCCCGCCAGGTGGGTACGTGCCCGCATGTCGTCGGCCTTTGGTACACGGCCCCACAACTCGACGGTGCGGTACCCCTCGCCGCCGTGCTCGTAGTCCCGCAACCGCAGGCGTCTGCTGGTGGTCCGGCCTTCCACGGCTGCCTCTCGGGCGCAGGACCGGAAAGCGGCAAGATCGCCGGGGTGAAGGCGGGAAGCAAGCGTTTCGGCTCGTCCGTCGAAAGCACGCGGGTCGAGACCGAAGATCGCGCAGAGCTCGTCGTCCACGATGAAGGCGCCAGAGGCAAAGTCCCATTGGAACAAGCCGACCCGCACGGCCGCTGCCGAGGGAGCCGGGGTCTCGACGGCAATCGTTCCCGGGTCGCATTCCACAGGCTTGCCGGTACGGGCGCGGAGTGCGGACAGGGAGTCACCAAGTCGGTTGGCGACGCTCCGCAGGCGGCGGCGCTGGGCCTTGGACAGCCCTTCGCTGCCGGGGGATGCCGCCCAGACGATCGCCAGGGATCCGAAGGTCTCCCTGCCTGTGCCCACCGGCACGGAGCAGGAGCCGAAGGCGTACGGGAGAGCCACCGCAAGCTGGGGATACCGGCGCATCGTCTCCTCTGCGTCGGCCAGGTGGACAGTGCGCCCGGAGCTGTACGCCGCGGCAATCGGGATGGGACTGTTCACCGGAATGAGGCGCCAGCCACCGAGCAGGGAGGGCGGCACCCCACACGTCGCGGCGAGCACGACCGACCGGCGATCGCGGGAACGGAGAAAGACGCTCCCCGCGTAGGCGCTGGTTCCTTCGACGGCTTCGACGACGGCTGCAGCGAGTAGATCCTCACGCTCCGCCGTCTCGCCGACGGTCATTCCGTGCATGCTTCCAGTGTGCGCAGGTCCAGCGCAGGTCAGCCCGGGCCGCAGCGGCAACCCAGGGTGACGCACCGCTCGCAGAGCGCAGCTCCCCCCGTGAACACCAAGCGGGGAAACACCTCCTCGCATGGCCGCAGGGGGTAACGCGGCCTGTCCGCAGATTAGACCCCGGATGAGATTCGGATACCACGAATCTCGACACCGGCACTGAGAGGGCGGTACGTGGCTTTGTTTGTCGACGGCAACGCCGACGCGGCGCGGGTGGTCCTCAAGGACACGGCCGCCACCGATCCCGAACGCGGGGGTCGGCGGGGAGGTGGGCGGCTTCGTCGGCGACCAGGTCGGGGTCCTCGTCGAGTGTGGCCTCGGCGTCGGCGAGGGCCAGGCCCAGGCCGTGGTGTTTCGCCGGACAGCGGGGGAAGGGAAGCCTGCCGCGTTCGAGGTCGGCGATCAGATCGTCGACGGCGGCGGCCATGTTCCGCCGCCACGGGGTGCCGCCGTCCCACGTGGACCGGGGAAGGCGATGCAGGACACTCCACGATCCCTCGGCTCCCGCCTCGACGGGGCGGTCGCCGTGGGTGCGGATGTCGTCGTCGATCTCGTCCGCAAGCAGGCTCAGGCTGGTGTGCAGGAGCGCGGCGGTGCGGGCGGTCGGCCGCCAGGGGTCGCCGGGCAAGTGGGGAGGGAAGAGCGTCGCGAACGGGAGGTCGCCCCGATCCGGCGAGGGTGATTGGTCGGCTGTGTCCACGTGTCGAGCCTAGAAGGGACACCGGTCCACGCGGGCGGCGGCACGCTCAGGCGGCTCGGCTGCCGTAGACGTGTTGGAGGTCGACGCCGAGCAGGCGCCACAGGTCGAGGGTGGAGACGCGGTGGGTGCTGCCCGCGCCCCGCACTCTGTGTGGGTGGGGCAACTTGTCACCCGTCGATGAGTGGAAGCAGTGACCCATCGGCTGTGAGGGCTTCGGACAGCAGGTCACGGTGCGCTACGTCATCTACGGCATAGCCGTAGCGGGCCACCAGAAGGTCTTTGAAAGCCGCGCTGTTTGGGGTCTGGGTCGAAGGCGTGAGGTGCCAACGGCGTTGTCCGATGGCGAGGACGGCGACTTCCATTGTGGATCTGAGGTTTGTCGGCGTGAGCGCCGACAGTGGGACGGGCACGGATTGGTCGCTCTCCGGTTCCCTGGCGAGCTGCTGTTGTTGAGCGATCTTCCCTTGTGAAAGCAGGCCAGCGGAGTTCGCACGCATGTTCAAGGTGACGTTGACGATTGCGACCAAAAGGTGCCAGTCCAACCATCCTTCACGGCGGAGTTCGTAGAACCCTTCCACGGTGCCGGGATGGGCGAGCGCACGTGGAAGTGTTCGATTGATCAGGGTTGGCAGGTACTCATAGTTGTCGCGGACATTCGCGCGGGCAGCTTGGCGGTCGTATCCAGGGCCCGGAGTGGTGGGCGGGCGGAGACCGCTTGCCGGAGTGGGGCGGAGGGCGCCGCTTCCCCAAGGGGTGATGGTGACACCGGCGATGGTGTCGTAGTGGTCTTTGTCGAGGATGCCAGCGACTTCGTCGTACGGGCGGGCCACGTGCAACTTGTGCATGAGGCCGCCGGTGAATGCCCGATGGACGGTCGCCATGAACTCATCCTTGCGTTCAGTCTCAGTCGGCACGGCCACTTGGCAAGTGTCCAGCATCACGGAGCCGTTCGTCATGTGTGCCGACAGGGCGTCCGCCCAATCCCGATCCGCCATGCACACCAGAGTCTTCGTCCGCGAGCCGCCTTCGCCTTCCTGGACGCGCCAACCATCACTTCGTGTGGCGCGAACGGGCTGGCGGGAGACGTGGGCCGGGCGATTCCGCTGTGCGAGCGGGCCCTGTACCCGCTAATACTGCAACCGCAGTTGGTGTGATGAGGTCACAGCTCACGGGCTGTGACCTCGTCGTTTGTAGTGGCTGATGCGTGCGCGGTGTTGGGATCGTCGTCGCCAGTGGGACCAGTGCAGCACATGGGCGATCGTCGGCGGGCGCCGGTCGGCGAGGCGTGCGACGAGTCGGCGGATCTCGGGCAGGCTCAGCGGGACGAGCCCGTCGCGATCGTGTCCGGAGCCCCTTTTTGGAGCTCGCTCGCGCGGAGCACGGTCAGGTGGATGTGCGCGGCCATCGCGAGGGTGATGTGGCGGTACCAGGCGTGGTACTTGCGGACCTGGTAGTGGTCCAGACCACACTCGTTCTTCGCGGTCTGGAAGCACTCCTCCACCGTCCAGCGCGTCCCGGCGATTCGGAGCAACGTGTCGAGGGTGGTGCCCTCGGGCGCGAAGCACACGTAGTACGCGATCTCGGCTGCGTGGCCTTCGTCACGAACACGCCCGGCGGGCAGCTCGCGGACCTCGAACTCCGCCACCGACGACGCGCCCGCGCCGAGGACCGCATCCGCCAGGCGAAGGCGACCGGGTTGTGGAACCTGCCCCTGCACGGCTTCGCACAGAACCTGGTCTGGTGCGAGCTCGTCTCGCTTGCCTGTGAGTTGGTCGCGTGGACGCAGATGCTCGCCCTGACCGGCGACGCCCGGAGGTGGGAGATCAAGAAGCTCCGCTTCCGTCTCTTCTCGGCCGCGGCCCGCCTGGTCCGCACCGGCCGACGCGTCGTCGTCCGCCTGCCCGACCGATGGCCCTGGACCCGACACATCCTCGACGGGATCGCCCGGCTCCACGGCCTCGCCGCACCCACCTGACCACCGAACCGAACGCCCCGACGAGACGCGACACAACCGGAAACGTGGAAACCGGCGCCCACCCGACACGACAGTCGGCCAATCGGCGTGCGCCCGCCTCGGAAACACCGCACCCCATCAGCACGGAGTCCCCATCAGCGAACCGACGAGGACTCATGAACGATCGAGGCTAGACGCTACTGGCGATCGTGTCGAGGACGAGGTTCATCTCGACGTCCATCAGACCCAATCCAGCTTCTGAGGGGAACCAGAGGACGTTCTCCCATTCTTCGGCGATCGCCTCCCACGGAGAAGCCTCCGGACAGAAGAGGATCAGGCGCTTTGCCACCTCGTCCATGCGAGCCTTCGGGTCTCCCTGAGCTCCCCATCTCTCGCTGAGTTCCTCAAAGCTCGAAGGAATTCCTTCTGGGTATCCGTCAGATTGCCGTAGCGATCCGCCGAGGGGATGGGCGGGCGCGTCGGTAAACATCACAATCACATGCCGCTGCCGTGTGAGGTTCCGCTGCCAGTCGGAGTCGATGGCCGCGGACAGTGCCTCCAGGCCAGACTCTGGCACATCTCCGCCCCCGCCAGCGGAAAGCGATGAAACAAACTTTTCGAACTTGTGGACCTCATGTGGGACCTTGAAGAACGGCGAGGCATGCAAGGCATCCTGGGGGCTGTCCATGAAATCGCGGAAGGCCACCACACGAATCCGCATCTGATCCACCTGCTTCTCTCGCTGATGCATCGTGGATGCCAGCCTGGCGTGAAAAGAGAACGCCCCCTCTTTGACCTCTTGGATGATCGGCTGCATGCTGCCCGTGACGTCTATGCATAAGACGATGTCCACTGCGTAACGCGCGGTGGCCAAGTCGCCCCGGAGCCTCCTGGTCGGATTCTCCAACCTGGTCGCACCGGGCCCGACAGGCTCCGGCTGCCCCACTTCCGCGCCCCCCCGGCCTGAGCGCTTGCAGCATCCGCTTGACTGTGGTCGGTCGTCCCGGATCTGGAGGCACTGGCCCGGTCCCACAGGGCTTTGAAGCGATCGACTTCCGCCTCGGGGTCCATACGTGGCCGCGCTTGTGCGGCCAGCACCTCGACGACCAGTTCCACAATCCCCCAGGACGGCACCTTCGGCTTGGTGAAGGCATGGTGGATCTTCGTGTGACTGACGGCTTCGCCGATGGCTTCGTGCAGTTTTCTGACCGACGGGTAGCCGGCTTTCCTGTGCTGTTCGTGAAGCTCGCGATTCAACTCCTTCAAAGGGCTGTTCGGAAGGTTTGGCGAGAGCCACTGCGTCACGGCGTGTCCTGTCAGAATCTGTCAGACGGCATCGATGACATCATGGCGGTTTTCTTGATGGCCTGTCAGCTGTTTGTGATGTTCCGTAAGTGATTGTCTGCAACTCTGAAAGCTCGGAGAACAGCCCCCAGGCTGGTCGAAGTCACCCAAGTCCAAGGAGGACTTCGATGGATGAGATCAGTGTTCGTACGCTCCTGCTGGTGCTGATCGGTGTGCTCACGGGCTACGCCGCGTGGCGCGACCCCTCACTGGGAGTGGCCCTGACAGTGGCGGTCGTCGTCGTTGGGCTCGTTCACGAGCTTCTTTCGCGCTAAGGGTTGTCCCGTAATGATCTTTGGTTCGCTGGAGGCGTGACGGCGCGGCCAGCGGCCATTGCGCTTATCCGGCGAGGTTGAGGTTGTGCAGGCGGGCGATCCCGAGCATGGCGTGGTGGACGCCGTCGCCCCTGAGCCGGCAGTCGCGGAGGATCTTCCAGGTCTTCATGCGGGCGAATACATGCTCGACGTGGGCACGGACCTGCTTGTGCGAGCGATTGTGCTCCTGCTTCCAGTCGGGGAGTTCGTCGCCGGGCCGGCGGCGGTGCGACATCACCAGTCCGGTGCCGGGATTGCCGCCGTCGGCGATGGTCGTCGTCTTGCCGACGGCGACTTTGGCCCCGGATTCCTCCCATGCCTTGCAGTCGTTGCGGTTGCCTGGAAGCGGTTGGCCGACCACGACGACCAGGCGGGTGTCGGCGTCGATGACGACCTGGTGGTTCGTGGAGTAGCGATAGTTCTTCGACTGCTCGGCGATCGAGTGGTCCCGGGTGGGAACCAGGGTGCCGTCCACAATGAGCACGGTGTCCTTCGCAAAACGTTGCCGGGGCTTCAACGCGAGGAGTGGGCCGATCTGGTCAATGATCCGATCGGCTGCGGACTTCGAGACACCGAACAGCAGGGCGAGCTGGCGCATCGTCAAGTTCGTGCGCCAGTAGGCCACAACGAGCAGCACTCGGTCCTCCAGCGGCAGACCCCAGGGCCGGCCCCGCCGTACCACGTCCGCGCCCTCGCGGCGCAGCGCGGTCACTGTCTTGCGGAACTGGCGCGGATTCACGCCTGTGAACGGGAATATCCAGGACGGCTCAGACGCCGTGATCACACCAGCCATGCGGTGATCGTCTCACCGCGGTGGTGGACCTGGACCAGGACTTGATTCACGAGGGTGGCGGCGGGAAAAGTGGGCGGTATGACGGACTCAGCAGACCTGGCGCTGGCGCTCCGCCTGGCCGATCAGGCGGACGAGATCGCCCGGCGCTACTTCCGTGCACCCGACCTGGGCGCCGAGCGCAAGGGCGACGGAAGTCCGGTTACCGAGGCCGATCGGGAGATCGAACGCGTTCTGCGCGCGTCGATCCGCGCCGAACATCCCGGCGACGCGTTCGTCGGTGAGGAGTTCGGCGCCCAGGGGCGCAGCCGCCGCCGATGGATCATCGATGCCATTGACGGGACGGCGAGCTTCATCGTGGGTGATCCGGAATGGAGCACCCTCATCGCCCTTGAAGACCACGGTGACGTGACGCTCGGTATGGTCTCCGCCCCCGCACTTGGGCGCCGCTGGTGGGCAACGCCAGGCACTGGGGCCTGGATGGGGCCATGCCCTTCCGATCCGTCAGTCCCTCCGATCCGTCTGACGCTCACGGCACGAGGAAACGCCGAGGATGCCGCCGTGGGCATCTGGCCTCCACCGTCCCGCCTGAGCGCAACCGAACGCGACGCCGCCGCAAGGCTGGTGGCAGGCATTGCGACTGTGCTCCCCGTGCTCGACTGGTCGACGGCAGACCACACCACGCCGCCACCGAGTAAACCGTCCACCGGATCCGGCACTTGTCACGGAGCCCTCCTGGTCGCGACAGGAAAACTCGATGCCTTCCTCCTGCTGGGTGCCGGCCCCTGGGACATCGCCGCAGTGATCCCCATCGTCGAGGAGTCCGGCGGCGCCTTCAGCGACCTCTCCGGCCAACGGCGAACCGACACAGGCGCTGCCCTGTTCGCCAGACCCGACATCCACCAGCAGCTCCTGAACATGGTTAAAGCCCCCAACTGACCTGCACGCCAGGGCTGTTTCACGCTGCCTCATGGGTTACGGGACAAGCCTTAGACTAACGGCCACGGTGCGTCAAGCCTGAAGCACGTCTGCGACACAGCGTGACGCTGATGGGTGAGCAGACAGAGGGCTTTGGCTGCACGCGCGGTGGAGGCCGGAGAGTCGGGCTCACACCGGGCTCACATCGCGTTGGTAGCGCTCGTGGGTAGCGCCCCGCTTGAGTTCGGGTGGCGTGAAGGCGCAGGTCAAGGGGCTGCGATGCAAATCTGATTCGCCGTAGCGTGCTTCTCGCCAACCCCGGACAGCGGATTAAAAGTCCGCTGCTCTGCCAATTGAGCTAACGGCCCGGTTGGGCGCCGGCGGTGATCCGCGTTTTGCCCACCGGCAGAGTACCGGTATCGGATCGAACATGCTGCGAGTATCCCCGGACACGCCGTGACCTGCGGGAATGTACGTGGCTTGGGTTGTTGGGCTCCGGCCTCAACGAGATTGGTAAGTTGCGCAAATCCGGCATCCTGAGCGGTCCTCGTAGGCCAGAGCGCACATCAGCGGGGCCAACAGAATCCGTGTGAGCCCGCGAAATCCGCCGCGGAGATGACCTGTCCGTGGGGATCCGCGCTCAGAATGCGCTCAGAGCCGGCCTTCAGCAGCGGCGCTTGACCTGGGATTTCGGTGACTCTCCGTATGTCGCGCGCCTGCCAGGGGGCAGCCGTGACGTGGCGGGTTGGCGCGCATGCCGCGCCGCCAAGGGCGGCCGAGTTGCCCGGCGATGTGAGCGGTCAGCGTGTCGACAGCTGCGCCCCACCTACCGCCGGTCCTGATCGGCGGTTGCGGAGTTGTCCGACGCACGCTGACGGAGTCGGTCAAGGCGCCGACGGGTCGGACCCCGGTGCCAAAGGCCGTCCCGGCCAGTGACCAGGCGCCAGATCAGATACCCGAAGGTGAAGATCCCCAGGGCGAGGAACACCAGCATCGTCACAGGAACGCCACCCGGCCAAAATGCGGCAGAGGCCACGATGCCGACGGCGATCAGGACGCCGACCCCGTAACCGGCAAGTCGACGGGACCGGCCGCTACTTCTCATGGCCACATCCTCCCCCAACTGCGCGTCGTAATCTGTCGAACCGGCCGGACGGCTCGTTCGTCCCGAGCGCTTGATCCGGCGAACTGCGCCACAGCGCCCTGAGAGGTCGGGGGCGGATCATCGTCTCGGCCAATGGGGACAGCGCTCGCGGCCCCTCAGTCGATACAGAACTCGTTGCCCTCGATGTCCTGCATCGGGATGCACGAATCATTGCCGTCATACAGCGTTCGCACGTGTACCGCGCCGAGCGGGACGAGTCGTGCGCGCTCGGTCTCAAGTGCGGCGAGGCGCTCTTCACCCACGAGTCCGGTACCGACCCGCACGTCAAGATGCAGCCGGTTCTTGGCGGCCTTCCCTTCGGGAACGCGCTGGAAGTACAGTCGCGGACCCACGCCCGAGGGATCACTGCAGGCAAACCATGCGTCCTGCTGCTCGGAGGGCAGCGAGCGCTTGAAATCGTCCCAAGTGGCAAACCCTTCCGGGGGCGGCGGTACGACGTACCCCAACACTTCGCACCAGAAACGAGCGAGGCGCTCAGGTTCTGCGCAGTCGAAGGTGACTTGGAACTTCTTGATCGACGTCATCGGGCCACCGTATTGGCGCGTGCTGTTGACCGAGCCCCAGGGTGTCATCGCTGCGCAGGTCGAGGTCTTGTGTGACATGACTGTGAAGCGGAATCCGAGACCCTACACCGGCCTGTAGGATCTCGCGGCTCGTGTCATAGAGCACAGCCCTGACCAGCGAGTTTCTGAGCTGTCTCAGCCCGTGTCCGGGTGCCCGTGTCTCAGCTCCGTGGCGGCACCGACTCCTACCGGCTCGCCGGTACCAGGCAGGAGATGATCGCCTGGAGCCGGCCCAACAGCCCTACCAATGCCGCCGCGACCGGACCCCGTTCACTCCTGATACGCCAGGGGTGCGGCCCAGGACCGTACCTGCTGGGCGAGCGCAGCAACATGCTCCGGAGGCGTGGTCTTGACGATGCCGTGTCCGAGATTGAACACGAAGGGGCCACTGCCGAGAGTGTGCAGGATACGGTGGGTTTCGGCTTCCAGCGCCGGGCCGCCCGCGACCAAAAGCTGAGGATCGAGGTTGCCCTGCACACACCGGCCCAGTTCGCCTTGTACTTTCTGCGCAGCCCATTCCAGCGGAACCGTCGAGTCGAGCCCGACGCAGTCCACACCGGTGGCCTGGACAAAGCCGTCGTACGCGAGCCCGGCACCACGCGGGAAAGCGATGACGCCCGGCTGACCGTGCACGGACGTCGGCTGCTCGTCGAACGCGTCGAGGGCAGAGCACTTACGATGTGGCGCCGATGGGAACGGCCATGGCCGCGGCTTCGGTGGCGTCGACGGGCACCGCGGCCTCGGGGTGACGCAGGTCCAGCGCGATGAGGACGACCGCGGCGACGCCCAGGTAAATGAGCAGGGTGGTCAGCGCCTGGCCGGTTCCGTGACCGTCGAAGTAGATCGCGTGGTGCAGCAGGACGTAGGCGTTGCGGGGTGGCAGGTAAGGCCCGATGTCGCGCCAGAAGGCGGGCAGGTAAGGCACTCCGGCTGCGCCGCCGGAGGGCATCCGTCCGGCCAGGGCGGATGCCCGGCCCGGCCTCCAGCTATGGTGCAGCGTTTCGTAAGTCCTGTTCGGGTTGGAGTCGGCTGCTGGGTTCGCGCTTCGTAGTCGGCGAGGTGGACGAGGGCGGCGGTCTCGAAGGCCTCGTCGGGGTGCCCTTCCACTCGCCGGTGTGCAGGAGTTGGGGGTGTAAGAGCCGGAAGCCGGGTCGTACAGGGCGAACTCCCGCTGGTCTTCGGCGCCGGGGTACTCGATGCGGTACAGCAGGACGCGCACGTCCCCGCACGCGCCTTGGAGGAGGCTGCGAGGTAGCCGAAGGAGCCGCAGTCCACGTTTCCGGTCACGGCACTAGCTCAGCTTGGATGGCGGCCCCACTCCCAGTCGGCGGGCCACGGGACGAGCAGTGAGTGCGTAGAGCGTCACGGTGGCGACGATGACCAGGAACGTGACCGGCAGGATCTTGGACGCACCACCGATCCCGTCAGCCACCAGGGTGGAAGAGAAGGCCGATGCGGTCGCGGCGGCCACGATGCCGCGCGGATCCATCCAGCTGATCAGGCAGCGCTCGGATGTTGTCAAGTCCGTCCCGATGGTGGCGATCCACGCCACTACTGGACGGACGACGAGCACCAGCACTGCGACCAGCCCCAGCGTGGGTCCAATGACGGGCAGTACGGAGGACGGTGTGACGGTCGAGGAGATGGACACGAACAACAAGCCGAGGATGAACTGGATCAACCCATCGGCTGCGGGCCGTTCTTTTGCCGGATCCGCTCCGGGCCGGTTGGCCACTGCCAGCCCGATGATGATCGCTGCTACAAGCCCGGTGTCTTCCCGGAAGATGTCGCACGCGGCGGCGACGCCGACTACTACGGCGACCTGTAGGGCACCGGTCATCGGCGCGTCACGTCGGACTTTGTTCAGCAGCCATAGCAGGGCGGCACCGGCCATGCCGCCGACCAGTCCGACACCGACGCTCGCGAAAAAGGTCCCCACGTGGCTCCAGAAGCTTTGCTCTCTGCCCTCGGTCAGGGCGACGAACACGACTGCCCCGACGATGCCTCCGATCGGGTCGATGAGCGATGCCTCCCAGCTGAGCACGTCGTGAAGCCGCTGGGGTGGGCGGACGAATGCCAGAATCGGGCCGACAACCGTAGGTCCCGACACGATGAGGATGGCGCCGAGCATGAGTGCCGCGTCGTGGGACATGCCCAACAGCGGCACCGAAACGGTCATGGCGACCACCCAGGTGGCGGGCACCCCGATCACGATCAGCCGGAGCACCACACGCCGGGTGTCGCCTTTAAGCTTGGCCAGATCGAGCGAGCAGCCGGAGTCGTACAAGATGAGCGCGATCGCCAAAGCTACGAGCGGCTGGAACGTGGCCCCCAACAGCCGGTTGGGGTTGATCCAGTCGGTCAGTGCCCCGGCGGTGAAGCCGACAGGCAGCAAGATGACCAAAGAGGGAATGCCCAGCCGGCCGGCCAGCAACTGCGAGCCGACCGCGAGCACGACGGTGAGCCCCAACCCGAACAGAATCTGGTCGGTGGTCACTGATCCCCCTCCTCATGAAGGCCCCGGACAGACGACGTATGGGCCCCGCCCACGACAGCCCATACCGGGCATTGTCACCTGCACAGCCGTCCTGTTCACGACCGCGTCTCGGCGAGTCCCGGTCTCCTCCACCGGATGGTCTAGTTGCAGCAGGTCGCAAGTCCTGTTCGGGTTGCTGGTGACGCTGTGTGGTGGTCATGCGGCCGTGGTGAGGCTGTCCCGGGCGGGCTTGTGGTGCCGGGGGTGGCGGGCGAGGTAGCGGGCGTGGCTCCGCTCTGACCCGCCGCGTCCTGCGCGGCGGCGACTTCCCCTCCCGCGACGACCTCGAAGCCAAGATCACCGCCTTCACAGTCAGGCACAACCGCACCGCCCGCCCCTACCGACGGCGCTACAACGCCGACGCCTGCTCGATCATGTTCAGCCGGCCGGCGTGCTTGGGCGTGTGGGTGACGGTGAACCGGGGGTGGGGGGTGAGCCAGGCGCGGGTGGCCTTGGAGGTGTGGGAGGAGCCGTTGACCAGGTGGATGCGCAGGGCGGGGTCGGTGCTGCGGTCGAGCATGGCCACGAAGCGGATGAAGTGCGCGGAGTCGTTGCGCTCGACGCGATCGGCGACCACCTGGCCGGTGGCCACGTCCATGGCGGCGACGATCGAGACGGTGCCGTGGCCTGGATGCCGGTCAGAGCATGCGCATAGCGGGTGGGCAACCTCGGACCTGCGCGGACAAGGGGAAGGTTCGGGGCAGCCTGTAGCCCGACCGTGTGAACATCCCGGCGGAAATGCGGCGGCGTGGCGCGCCAGTCCGTGCCGCCCGTCGCACGGGTGATTTCGTCTGAGGAGCCGGGTAATGCGACACGCACCTGTGTCTTGTCCCGGCGGGCCGGCCGACTTCCGGCCTTCCTCATGCGCGTCGCCCGCTCCCCGCGGGGGTGCCGGTCCGCAGTGCCGAAGGAGAGATCGTGGTCGCAGGAAGTACCGACGAGAACCGCAGTGCGACGTCCGCGGAGCTTCTGAAGGGTCAAAAGGCGCTGGTGACCGGTGCCAACTCGGGTATCGGTCTGGCGACCGCCGTTGCCCTGGGCCGGGCGGGCGCGGACGTGGTGGTGAACTACGTCGTCGGCGCGGACAAAGCCGAGGAAGTCGTGGCGCGGATCAAGGGCTTCGGGGTCCGCTCCTACGCCCACGAGGCGGACGTGTCCGACGAGGGCCAGGTGACCGCCATGGTCGCGCGGATGGTCAAGGAGTTCGGCACCATCGACATCATGGTGGCGAACGCGGGCCTCCAGCGGGACGCGCCGGTGGCGGAGATGACGCTCGCCCAGTGGCAGAAGGTCATCGACGTCAACCTGACGGGCCAGTTCCTTTGCGCACGGGAGGCCGCCAAGGAGTTCGTACGACGCGGCGTGGTGGAGGAGGTGTCCCGGTCGGCCGGAAAGATCATCTGCATGAGTTCGGTGCACCAGATCATCCCGTGGTCGGGGCACGTGAACTACGCCTCCTCGAAGGGCGGCGTGAGCATGTTGATGCAGACCCTCGCCCAGGAGTTGGCACCCAAGCGGATCAGGGTCAACGCGGTTGCGCCGGGCGCCATCCGCACGCCGATCAACCGCGACGCCTGGTCCACCCCCGAGGCCGAGGCCGACCTGCTGCGCCTGATCCCGTACCGCCGCGTGGGCGACCCGGACGACATCGCCAACGCCGTCGTCGCCGTGGCGTCCGACCTGCTCGACTACGTCGTGGGCACCACGCTCTTCGTCGACGGCGGAATGACGCTCTTCCCCGGCTTCGCCACCGGAGGCTGATCCCCGATGCAGGATCACATCACGCCCCGCCGGGTGGTGATCCTCGGCGGGGGGTTCGCCGGGCTGTTCGCCGCGCGCGCCCTGCGACGGTCACCGGTCGCGGTAACCGTGGTCGACCGCCGCGCCCACCACCTCTTCCAGCCGCTGCTCTACCAGTGCGCCTCCGGCATCCTGTCCGAGGGGCAGATCGCGCAACCGCTCCGCGCGGTCCTGCGGCGCCACGACAACGTGAGCTGCGTGCTCGCCGAAGCCACCCACGTGGATGCCGACGCCCGGCTGGTCCACGCCCGGCGACCCGAGGGCGGAGATATCCGGCTGCCCTACGACGATCTGATCGTCGCGGTCGGCATGCGCCAGTCCTACTTCGGGCACGACGAGTTCGCCGCGCACGCCCCCGGGATGAAGACCCTGGAGGACGCGCTGGACATCCGCCGACGGATCTACCGGGCGTTCGAGGCGGCCGAAACGGCCGCGGACGACCGCGAACGGCAGCAGTGGCTCACCTTCGCGCTCGTCGGTGCCGGGCCTACCGGTGTCGAACTCGCCGGTCAGATCCGGGAGATCGCCGGCCACACGCTCGACCGGGAGTTCCGGACGATTGATTCGGCCAAGGCCCGGGTGCTGCTCTTCGAGGGGTCCGACGCGGTGCTGGGCGCGTTCGGCCCTCCACTGGCCCACCGTGCGGCCCGAACCCTGCGGGGCCTCGGCGTGGAGATTCACCTGGGCACGATGGTCACCGACGTCGACGCACACGGCCTGACGGTCCGAGACCGTGACGGCAAGACCACCCGGTTCGACGCGCGCACCGTCCTGTGGACGGCGGGCGTCGAGGCGCCGCCGATCGCCGCCGACCTGGCCCGGGCAACCGGCGCGAAACAGGACCGGGCCGGACGCATCCTCGTCGAACCCGACCTCACCGTCCCCGGCCATCCGGAGATCCGCGTCACGGGCGACGTGATGAGCCTGAACCGGCTGCCGGGCCTGGCCGAGGTCGCCATGCAGTCGGGCGCGTACGCCGGCCGGAGCGTGCGTCACGCCGTGGAAGGCAGAACGAAGAAGCCGAAGCCCTTCAAGTACCGGGATCTCGGCAGCGCCGCCTACATCGCCCGCGGCCGGGCCGTCGTCAAGGTCGGTCGGCTGCACCTGTCGGGCTTCACCGGCTGGCTCGCCTGGCTCTTCGTCCACTTGGCCTTCCTCACCGGATTCCGCAGCAGGCTGGGAGCGGTACTCAGCTGGTCCGTCGCCTTCACCACCAGCTCGCGCCGCGAACGCGCCTTCACCCTGCCCGACACAGACGCGCCGGCCGCCCGGGCGCCCGAACCGAAGGCACCCCCGCCTCCTCCCTGAGAACGCGCCCCGCCGACCCTCCATGGGCGCCCATTCGCATCCTGTCCCTCCTCAGCCCCCGCAGGGCAGACCATTGAGGCGCACATGCTCAGCACCACTGCCCTTCTGGCAACCAACACCCCGGCCCAACTCCTGCCGGCTCGCGAGCTGATGGCCTTCACCCTGGCCATGCACATCCTGCTGGTCCCGTTCGGCGTGGCACTGCCGTTCATCACCCTGGTGATGCATCACCGCGGGCTGCGCCGCAAAGATGCCGTCGCGCTCCTGCTCGCCCGGCGCTGGTCGGCGGTGATGGCCGTCCAGTTCGCCATCGGCATCATCACCGGCACGGTGCTGTCCTTCGAGTTCGGCCTGCTGTGGCCCGGCATGATGGGCCGCTGGGGCGACGTATTCGGCCTCGGGTTCGGCGTGGAGGGATGGGCGTTCTTCCTGGAAGCCGTCCTGATCGCGATCTACCTCTACGGCTGGCGCCGGCTCAAGCCCTGGACGCACTTCTGGCTGGCCGTACCGCTGCCGCTGACCGCACTGCTGGGAGCGTTCGGCATCATCGCGGCCAACTCCTGGATGAACACCCCGCAGGGGTTCGACCTCGATGCCCAGGGCAAGCCCGTCGACGTCGATGTGCGGCAGGCGATCTTCACACCGATGTTCGGGCCGGAGTACTGGCACTTCGCGGTCGCGATGCTCATGACCGCCGGCTACGTGGTCGCCGGCGTCTACGCGGTGGGTTGGCTGCGCGGGCGCCGCGACCGCTACCACCGGCTCGGTTTCACCGTGCCCTTCACCGTCGCCACCATCCTCACACCCATCCAGCTCATGCTCGGCGACTCCACCGCCCGAGCCGTGTTCCACAAGCAGCCGATCAAGTTCGCCGCCACGGAACTCGTCTGGAACACCGACACCCACGTGCCCGAGTACATGTTCGGGCGCCTGAACAGCGACGGGGCGATCTCCGGCGGACTCAAGATCCCCCAACTGGACTCGATCCTGGCCGGCTTCAAGCCCAGCACCCAGGTCACCGGGCTGACCTCGGTGCCGGCCGCCGACCGCCCCACCGTCGTCCAGGCCACCATCGTCCACTGGGCCTTCGACATCATGGTCACCGTCGGCAGCCTGCTGATCCTGCTCGCGCTCTGGTACGCCTGGTCCTGGTGGCGCCGCCGGAACCTCCCCCACACCCGCTGGTTCTACCGTTGCGCCGCGATCGCGGGAGCCGCATGCCTGGTCACCGTGGAGTGCGGCTGGATCACCACGGAGGTCGGCCGCCAGCCCTGGATCGTCTACAACCACATGAGGGTCTCCGAGGCGGTGACCGACACCCGCGCGTCGTCGCTGTGGACGATGCTCGGCATTGTCATCGTCGTCTACGCGGCCGTCTTCGGCGCGTTCCTCGCGGTCGTCCTGAAGATGCGCACCCGCTGGCGCATCGCCGACGAGGGCTCGGCTGTGGCCCGCGCCGAACTCCCCCCGGAGACCGACACGCCCTACGGGCCCAGAAGCGAGCCCGAACCCGCGGAGGTCGGCTCCGGTGGCGGGTCCGGGAGCAGTTCCGGTGGTGTGTCGTAATGCCCGAACTCATCGCCTGGGTACTGCTGGTTGTGATCGCCGCCTACGCGTGTGCCGGGGGCACCGACTACGGCGCGGGCTTCTGGGACCTGGTGGCCGGAGGGGCGGAGCGCGGCAAGCGGCCCCGCTGGCTGATCGACCACGCCATGGCGCCGGTCTGGGAGGCCAACAACGTCTGGTTGATCTTCGTCCTGGTCGTCATGTGGACCGGCTTCCCGACGATGTTCCAAGCCGTCTTCTCCGCGATGTGGCTCCCGCTCGCCCTCGCCGCCGTCGGCCTGGTGTTCCGCGGCGCCGGCTTCGCCCTGCGCAAGCCCTCCCGTCGCCTGGCCCAACGAAGGATCTACGGCGCGATGTTCGCCATCTCATCGCTGCTCACACCGTTCTTCCTCGGAGCCGTGCTCGGCGGCATCGCCTCCGGCCGAGTCGCCGTCGGCACGACCGCGTCCGCAGACGCCTGGGCCAATGAGACCTCCGTACTCGCGGGTCTGCTGGCCATCGCCGCCACCGCCTTCCTCGGGGCGGTCTTCCTCTGCTCCGACGCCCGACGGTTCGGCGCGCACGACCTGGTCGACTACTTCCGCCTGCGCGCGCTGCTCGCCTTCGCCGGCGTCGTCGTCCTCGCCCTCGTCGCCCTGCCCGTCACCCACCATGACGCCCGGTACGTCTGGGACGGCCTCACCGAGGGCGCGGGTCTGCTGCTGATCGTCTTGGCTGCGGTCTGCGGCCTGGCCACGGTGCTGCTTCTGGTGCGCCGGTCCTACGGCGGGTCCCGCTACACCTCGGTGGCGAGCGTCGCCCTGGCCATCGGCGCCTGGGGTTTCGCGCAGCGGCCCTACGTGCTGCCCACCTCCCTGACGGTGACCGAGGCGGCAGGCGCCCCCCACACCCTGCGCTGGTTGGTGATCGTCACGGTCATCGCGATCATCCTGGTCGGCCCGGCGCTCGTGCTGCTCTACCGACTCGACACGATGGGCGAGCTGGAGGAACTCACCGACGCCGACACCCGGGCCGCCGGAACACCCGGAGACAACCTGTAGTGGGGATCGGCCGACTCCGTCGCCGTGTACGAGGCCATTTGTCAGCTCAGTCGGGCGGCGATGTGGTCGCCCACCCGCAGGGCGTTGGCGATGGCGGTCAGGGACGGGTTCACCGCACCGATGCTGGGGAAGAAACTGGTGTCCACGACGTACAGGTTGTCGAGGTCGTGGGCCTTGCAGTCGACGTCGAGTGCCGAACTCTTCGGGTCGTCCCCGAACCGAACGGTGCCGGCTTGGTGCGCGGTGGCGCCGATCGGCATGCCCTTGTGCAGATAGATGCTGTGCGGCAGCAGATGGTGCTCGTGCATGCCCAGACGCCCGAGCATCTTCTGCAGCTTGTGCTGGAGGCGCTTCAACCCGGCGATGTTGTTCTTCTCGTCGAGAGCCAGGTGGATGTCGCCGTCCTTGTCGAGGGTGACGCGGCTGTCGGGCAGCGGGAGGTCCTCCCCGCACAGCCAGAAGTCGACGGCGTGGTGCGCCAGCACCTCGAACGGCAGGTCGGGCGAGACCGCACCGGCCCAGCGCGGCGCCTCGCCGTGGATCTGGTCGGTATCCGACTTGCCGAGCATCTGGATGCCCCCGAGCGGGTAGGCCCAGTCGTCCGCGCCCAGGTACCAGTCGTTCAGGGCCAGGGTCTTCTGGAACCTGGTGGGGTTTGGTTCCTTCGACACCGCCATCAGCGCCAGGTTGTTGTGCCGCATGTAGTGGCGTCCCACCACGTCCGAGCTGTTGGCCAGGCCGCCGGGGTGCTTGTCGTTGGCCGAACGGAGCAGCAGGACGGCGGAGTTGACCGCGCCGGCGGCGACCACCACGATGTCGGCCCGGAATCCCTCGGTCGTTCCGTCCCCGAGTTCGGCGACGACCCTGGTGACGGTGCGTCCGGTCGGGTCGGTCTCCAGGCGTCGCACATGGGCGCCCGTCACCATCGTGACGTTGTCGTGCTTGAGTGCCGGGTCGACGCAGATCACCTGCGCGTCGGACTTGGCGCCGATCAGGCAGGGGAAGCCGTCGACCCGGTCGCAGCGGATGCAGACGCTGTCATGGGTGGCCCGGCCGGTCGCGTCCTGGGTGAGGTTCACGCCGATGGGAAGGTGGAAGGGGTGCAGCCCGGCCTTCTCCAGATCGTCGTTGAGCTGCTGGATTCGCGCCTCGTGCTCCACCGGCGGATAGGCGTACTGCGCGCTGGTCGGCCCCTCGGTGGGGTCCTCGCCGTGCCGGCCGTGCACCAGGTAGAGGTGCTCGGCCTGGGTGTAGTACGGCTCCAGGTCCTCGTAGCGGATCGGCCAGGCGGGTGAGACGCCGTCGTGGTGGCGCAGCTCGCCGAAGTCTTCGGGCCGGAGCCGGAAGAGCGCGGCGCCGTAGAACTTGGTGTTGCCCCCGACGTAGTAGTTGACCTCGGGTGGGAATTGGTCGCCGTGCTTGTCGTACCAGAACTCGGGGGCACGGTACTTGCCCTTGACGAAGACGGCGGTGGAGTCCCAGTTGTCCCGCTCCCGCGGCAGATAGTCGCCGCGCTCCAGGATCAGCACCCGCTTGCCGGTGGGGGCCAGCCGGTGGGCGAGCGTACCGCCGCCCGCTCCGGTACCGATGATGATGACGTCGTAGTGCTGATCGTCGGCCATGTGAGGTCCTGTCTAGGCGTCGTTCTCGGCGTCGTTGGCTGTCCTGGCCGTAGCGGTCGCCCGGAAGGCCCGGTGCGGTGTTGCTCCGGGTGAAACTCACACAATCGGAGCATTTGCCGCCAAATCTCAAATTATCGGGCGGGACGAGTGGCGGCGACTCGACGGAGCCGAACAGGTGTGAACCACGACCATGGGCGCCGGGGTCACAGGACGGCGATCGGATTGACGGGTGAGCCGGTGGCTTGCGGCAGCCTCAGCGGGGCGATCACGCACAGGAACGACCAGCGCCCCTCCGCCTCGCAGACCGGCGCCAGGTCCTCGAACTGCAGGTAGTCCAACAGGTGAAGGCCCATGGCGTGAATCGCCAGCACATGCACGGGGAAGTCGACGCCCTCGGTGGAGCTCGGCGCGGTGTCGTTGTTCCCGTCGCCGCCGAGCACGGCGACCCGCCGGTCCGCCAGGAACTCCAGCGCGGACGGATGGAGCCCGACGCGCTCGCCCGCCGCGTGCCAGGCTCCCAGTTCGGCGCGGCGTCGGCGGTGGCCGACCCGGACGAACAGGAGGTCGCCGTCGGTCACGCGGACGTGCTGGGCGGTCTCGGCCGCGGTGAGGTCGTCGGCGGTCACGTGATCACCCGGTTCGAGCCACGGCACGCCGCGCAGCCGCGGAATGTCCAGCAACACGCCGCGTCCGACGATCCCGTCGCGAGCCGCCTCGACGGTGAGCGCTGTGGCCCCGCCCGCCATGACGGTGCTCGCGGGCACGCCGCCGTGCAGCGTGCCGTCGTAGATCACGTGGCATAGGGCGTCGAGGTGACTGTCGGCGTCACCGTGCACGTTCATCGCGAAGCCGTCCCGCGCGAAGTGGAGACCGCGCGCGGCGTCGCTCCCGGCCGGCCCACTCATCGTGTGCCTCGCGGGCTCCGGGTTGTCCGGACCGGGCCGAATCTCCACCGGTGCGGCAAGCGTGATCGTCCGGCCGGTCCGCACCTCCCGGGTGGCGGCCACCACCCGGGCGGGAGTGAGCGCGTCCAGAGCACCCCGGGCACCCGCGGCCCAGGCGGCGCGCGCGAGCAGGCGCCGATACAGCGCACCGAACTCGTCCTCGGTCAGCCCCGGCGGTCCTGCCGGACGGGCGTGCGTGGCCATGGGTCAGCGCCCCTGGTCGGCGTCGAGCGCCTGGTCGAGGGTGGCGGCCGGCATGACGAGGTAGCCCACCAAGCCGTGCCCGACGATGGGAGGGTAGCGGTCCATGGCTGCTCCGAAGTCTCGGAAATAGCCCCCTACATCCACTATCGGCCGACTCGGTGGCCCGTGCCAGGCCGCTGCGGTCGACGACCGCTCACCCACGGCCGGCGTATCGGCCGGCGCGGCGGGCGATCGGGCGGCAGGTGAAGCCGTCAGGTGGCGGTGCTCGGCAACCACCCGTCCGGCTGCCGCCGGTGGGCCCAGTGAGCGAACGTGCCGGCCGATTCCGCCCGCGGGTACGTGTCGTGCTTGACCGGGCCGGCGCGGGACCGCACGCTCCTGACGAGGGCCGACACCGCCGGCCGCCACTACGCCCGCGTCCGAGGACGCCTGCCGGGCGGACCGGAGGAGGCCACGAGTGCAGGAGAGCCCCACAGGACGACAACTAACCCTCCGCCACGGCCCGCACCGTGCCGTCGTCGTCGAGTTGGGCGCGGCGCTCCGGTCGTACGGGGTCGGTGAACGCGCCGTGGTCGAGGGATTCGCCGAACAGGACCGGATCACCGGCGGGCGCGGCCAGATCCTGGTGCCGTGGCCCAACCGGATCCGGGACGGCCGCTACCGCTGGGACGGGCAGGACCGGCAGCTTCCGCTCACCGAGCCGACGGCCGGCAACGCCATCCACGGGCTGCTTCGGTGGGTGGCGTGGCGGGTCGTGGAAACGAGCGACAGCCGGGTCGTCCTGGACGTTCCGCTGTGGCCGCAACCGGGCTACCCATTTCACCTCCATGTCCGCGCCGAGTACGCGTTGGGCGAGGGCGGGCTCGAGGTCGCCGTCACCGCGCGCAACCTCGGCGCGAGTGCCGCACCCTACGGCTTCGGCCAGCATCCCTACTTCACGGCGGGCACCGCCGTCGTCGACCAGGCGGTGCTGACCGTCCCCGCCCGGACGTGGCTGCGCACCGACGAGCGCGGGCTGCCGGTCGCCGCCGAGCCGGTCGCCGGGACTGCGTACGACTTTTGTACGCCGCAGGCCGTCGGAGCTCGCCGGCTGGACACCCCGTTCGGCGACCTCGACCGGGGGGCGGACGGGCTGGCCGTGGTTCGCCTCGCCCACCCGTCGGGTGCGTTCGGTACGGACGTGTGGCTCGGTGAAGGCGCCGACTACGTACAGCTCTACACAGGCGACACCCTCCCGCCGGGGGAGCGCCGGCGCGCGATCGCCATCGAGCCGATGACCTGCCCGGGGGACGCCTTCCGGAGTGGTACCGGGTTGATCAGCCTCGGCCCCGGCGAACAGCACACCATCCGGTGGGGGATCACGCCGTGGGGAGAGTGACGGCTGCGCAACGGCGTTTCGACAGGGACGAGACGCCGTGAGCGAAGAGCGGTTCCTGCTGGGCATCGGCCTGATCGTCGTGCTCGCAGTGGGTTCCCAGATCCTGGCGCATCAGCTGCGTGTTCCCTCACTGGTCGTGCTGCTGCCCGTCGGCTTCACCGCCGGAGCACTCACCGACGTCATCCACCCCGACCGGCTGGCACCCCACTTCCCGGCCCTGGTCTCGATCACGGTGGCCATCATCCTCTACGACGCCGGGTTGGGCCTCGACCTGCGGTATCTGAAGGGAGAGACGCGGCAGGTGGTGGCACGACTGGTCGTGCTGGGGGTCTTCATCACCTGGGGAGCCTGTCTGGGACTGGTCATGGCGCTGTTCGACGTCCCGCTCGCGGTGGCGGTGATGCTCGGCGTGATCCTCGTGGTGTCCGGACCGACCGTGGTCGGCCCCCTGCTCGACCATGTCCGACCGACCGACCGGGTGCGCAGGATCCTGATCTGGGAAGGGTCCCTGATCGACCCCCTCGGGGGCATCCTCGGTGCGGTCGTCTTCCATGGCATCGTCCGATCCCAGGAAAGGCAAGGATTCCGGTTCGGCACCTTCTCGGAGAGCATGGCCGTCGGGCTGGCAGGCGGCGCGGTCGGCGTCGCACTGTTGTGGCTGGCACTGCAAAGGCTGCGGCTCGGCGGGCCACTGGGGACGCTCGCGCAGCTGGCGACCGTCGTCGCGGTGTCTGCGGGATGCGACATCGTGTTCGACGACACCGGGCTCATCGCGGCGATCGTCATCGGTATGGCGCTGGCGAACCTGCCCGGATTCGACATGCCGGCACGCCGGCCCTTCTTCGAAACCGTCGTCGAACTGGTCATCGGTCTGCTGTTCGTCTCCATCTCGGCCAGGGTCGCGCCGGAATCCGTTGTGCCCGTGCTTCTTCCCTCGCTGGCCCTCGTCGCCGCACTCGTCCTGGTGGTGAGACCACTGGTCGCCGTCTGCGTGGCGGCATGGACCGACGTCGGCTCCGGGGAGCGGAGGTTCATCGGCTGGATGGCGCCCCGGGGTATCGTTGCCGCCGCCACTGCCTCGACGTTCTCCGCCACGCTGGCCGACAAGGGAGTGCACGGCGCCGACAAGATCCTGCCCATCACCTTCCTGGTGATTGTCGGTACTGTCCTCGTCTACGCGCTGACGGCGAGGCCGGTGGCCGCCAGGCTCGGCGTCGTCCGGCCGGCGCGGGCCCGGCCCCTGCTGGTGGGCGGCGACCCCTGGGTGATCGACCTCGCGCGGTCGCTGCGCGCGGCCGGTCTGGATGTGCTGATGTTGGCCGGACTCGCGCAGGAACGAGACCGGATCAGGGAAGCGGGGATCGAGCTGGCCGCAGGAGAACTCCTGGCCACGGTAACCGATCCCGAAGCCCGACTGGAGGGAATCACAGCGGTCCTCCTGCTCACGGACGACGACGACTTCAACGCGCTTGCCTCGGTGGTCGTGCGGAACAGACTCGATGAAGGGGTCTACCGCATCGGCCCGCCCCCCGGCGGCCAGGGCATCGTCGCCCCGTACACCGGCGACGGCATCCTCTTCACCCCCGGCCTCGTCCGGAACACCCTGGCGGCCCTCTATGAACGAGGAGCCCGCTTTGTCGTGCAGCCGGCCTCCGACCCGAGGCCCCCGGGACACGAAACCCTCTTCGTCGTACGGGTCGACGGCCGCCTCGAACCGGTCATCGCAGCACAGGAGGTCGCTTCGGCCGCAGGAGACACGCTCGTGCTCCTCGGACCGGTACCGCACGGCTCCGCGTAGTCCACCGGCGCACAGAAGCCCGGGCCGACTACGATCGCCGGTTCAGAGCCGCATCCAGGGTGATGGCCGCGTCGATGAGCGCCAGGTGGGTGAATGCCTGTGGAAAGTTGCCGAGTTGCCGACCCGTGAGGGCGATCTCCTCGGAGTACAGGCCGAGGTGGTTGGCGTACCCGAACATCTTCTCCAGCACGAGCCTGGCCTGGTCGGTCCGCCCGGCGCGTGCCAGCGCGTCGACGTACATGAAGGTGCACAGCGAGAAAGTGCCCTCGGACCCGCGCAGTCCGTCGGGCGATGCCTCCGGGTTGTACCGGTAGACCAGGCTGTCGGTGACCAGTTCCTGCTCCATCGCGTCCAGCGTGGAGGCCCACATCGGGTCCTCGGGGGTGATGAAGCCGACCGTCGGCAGGCGCAGCAGTGAGGAGTCGAGCACGTCGCCGCCGTAGTGCTGGACGAAGGCTCCGCGCGATTCGTTCCACCCCTTGGCCATCACCTGTTCGTAGATCGCGTCCCGCTCGCGGCTCCAGCGTTCGGCCGCGGCGGGGCGGCCGCTGGCGTCCGCGAGCCGTAGCGCGCGGTCGAACGCCACCCAGGACATCACGCGGCCGTAGGTGAAGTGCTCGCGGCCGCCACGGGTCTCCCACAGGCCCTCGCCGGCCTGGTCCCAGTGGTCCGCCAGCCAGTCGAGGACGGTGATCATCTCGGTCCATCCCCGGTGTCCCGGATGGATCCCGTGCCCGTGCGCGAAGTAGATGCTGTCGATCGCCTCGCCGTAGATGTCGAGTTGGAGCTGCGTTGCGGCGCCGTTCCCGATGCGTACGGGGGCCGACCGCTCGTAGCCTTCCCAGTGCTCCAGGACTTCCTCCTTCAGATCGGAGGAGCCGTCGACCGCGTACATGATGTTCAGCGGCCCGGAGGCCCCGTCGGCGCCGGCCCGTTCCTTGATCCGTTCGCCGAGCCACGCGATGAACGCCTTCGCCTCTTCCGTGAATCCCATGCCCAGCAGGGCGTACACGGAGAAGGAGGCATCCCGGATCCAGGTGAACCGGTAGTCCCAGTTGCGCTCGCCACCAAGTTGTTCGGGCAGCCCCGCCGTGGGGGCGGCCACCACGGCGCCGCTGGGGGCGTAGGTCATGAGCTTCAGCGTCACGGCGGAGCGTTCCACCATCCCGCGCCAGCGTCCCGAGTACCGCGACTTGCTCAGCCAGGACCGCCAGTACCGGATGGTGTCGTCGAAGAGCTGCTGGTATTCGGCGAGCCGGATCTCTCTGGGCGGCCCGTCGGCGGCGGACTCCAGAACCAGTCCGCGCTGCTGGCCTGCTTGCAGGCTCAGCGAGAAGTGCAGGTCGTTCCCGCTCCTGACGAAGTTCAGCAATCGCTCGTCGTCCGGTTCACGGACCGTGTGCACGGTCAGTTCCAGTCCGTCCGAGGCGAACACCGCTCCCTGCTCGGTGACGTGCACCTCGTGCGGCTTGCGCCCGTAGTCGAACCGCGGCGCGATGTCGACGTCGAAGGTCATGCTGCCGCGCACGCAGCGGACCATGCGGACCAGCCGGTGGCGAGGGGTGACCGTCGTGCCGGTCACCGGCATGAAATCGACCACCTCGCCGGCGCCTGCCTCCGTCATGAACCGGGTCACGAGGATCGCCGTGTCGGGCAGGTACAACTGCTTGGTCGCGTACGTCTCGTGGGCCGGCCGGATCGTGCAGTGTCCGCCCTTGTCCTTGTCCAGCAGAGCACCGAACACGCTGGGTGAGTCGAAGCGTGGACAGCAGAACCAGTCGACTGTTCCGTCGGTGGTCACCAGCGCCGCGGTCTGCAGATCACCGATCAGACCGTGGTTCTCGATCAGTGGGTACTTGTCCATCGGGGCGCCTCTTTCAGCACGTGTCGTCATTCGGATGCCGCGGCCGCCTCCGACCAGCCTAGGCCGAGGACTCGGCACCGGCCTGCTGAGCCGGACCCGTCGGTCCGTCGGCCGTTGACGTGCCCTTTCGCCTCCTGCTACTCCTCCACCTCCGCACCGGCCCGTCGACTCGCGCGCCGCCAGAGCCGTCGTTGCAGGCGAAGGGTGAGGAAGCCGACGATGACGAGGACGACCACGTTCAGCAGGAGTTGGAGCAGCGAACCCCATGCCTCGGACCAGTAGGCGAAGGCGAGCGAGACGGCGATGTCCGAGGCGGCCGGAATCGTGGTCACGGAGATGAAGACGCCGAGGAGTGCGCTTGCGCGTGCCTCGGTGAGCGAGACGATGCCGACGATCCCGGCGAGGGAGGCCACGACCAGTGAGAAGAAGTTGGGCGTGTCGATGAGCTGGGAGACGGGCCGCACGCCCCGCTGAAATGCCTCGGTCTCGAAGTGGGCGGCCCGCGACAGCACCGCGAAACCGAAGGTGACGACGATGGCCAGCAGGAAACCGACCGTCAGCGCGCGTGCGCCCTCGCGCACCCTGCGACGGTTGCCGCGGTCGAATCCGAGCGCGACACCGGCGATCGCGTTGTACTCCGGGCCGACCACCATGGCGGCCACGATGAGGATCTGGGAATTCGACATGATGCCGACCGAACCGATGAGCCCGGCGATGACCAGGAACAGGTAGAAGGACGGCAGATAGGTGCCCTCCGCCCGGATGTGGGCCTCGACCGCGGCCCACAGCGGCGTGTGGACGAGTGTGCTCGGTTCGTCGGCCTCCATCTGCCCCGCACGCCGCGAGAACATCATCTCGACGTCGTCGACGGCGATCGACCCCATGCGGTCGACGCCCAGTTCGCGCAGACCGTCCAGCACACTGTTGGCGGCGCCCTTCATCACATCGCATTCGAGCGCGTCACCGTCCGGTGAGTGCGCCGCCGACTTCACGACCACGAGGTTGAGGACGTGACCGTCCGCGGTGAGCAGATCGATGGTCGGCTGGGTCAGCGCAGGCGGCAGCACCATCCTGAAGTGGGTCAGGTCCATCCCGGCCTCCTGGTGACGAGCATCGACGTTGCCGACCCGGCGGGGGCCGACGTGCGGTCGGTGTGGCGGCGCCATGGGCCCGCCGCGAGCGCCTTGGACGGGACCGGGTCCGCCGCGACGGCATGACCACACGCCCGAATGAGGACATCCGACGTCGGTCATGCTAGGCAGCCGTCCGGCGCGCGCCGGTGAAACAGGGTGCCGGCCGCGGTGCCGTTCATCCGATCGGCCGCCGCGCGACGTGAACCGGTCCGCTCTCAGCACATCGGGGGACCTCGAGGGCAATTGCCTCGTGCCCGAGTTCGACCATGCGCGCGACCATCGCGACGACCTGGTCCTCCTGCGAGACATCCGCCTAGTGGGCGTAGGCCCGTACTCCGAAGGACTCGAACTCCTGGACCACCGCGTCCGCGTCCTCGCAGCCGAAGACGTAGTCGACGACCACATCGCCCCGCGCGCCCGAGGGCGATCGCTGGTTGCCTTGCCGATGCCGGAATTCCCCCCGGTCACCAGGGCCTTCTGCCTTGGGGAATTTGACGGCGGCACCTGCCGCGTCTGCACCTGCGGTCATCACGCTCTCCCGTCCTCGGCCGAAAGGGCACCGAGCCACCACGATCGCCGGTGCACTCCCCTGCCTGTCTCGGGCGACGCACGCGACTCGCTCCTTCGGAGCAGTCGCGTGCGTCGCCCCTCAGCGCAGTGCGGACCGCGCTCTGGCCCCGGACGCGTCCGCTCCGTGGCAGCCGAGGGCGCCGTGCGGGTGCACCACGGTGCCTGGCCTGGCGTGGCGCGCAGGTAACAATTGGTGAAGGGGCAATATGGGTGGGCGGGACGAGGTTGTTCCGGTGGCGCCGGACGGCGTCAACGGCCGAGCTGCGCTGTGGCTTGCGGCGGGGCCGCCGCGTCACGCCGCCCGGGAGAGGGCAATGGGGACATCGGGCCGAGTTCCGGCAATTGTCGTGGTCATGGGCGTGTCCGCGGCGGGGAAGTCCACCGTCGCGCGGCGGCTGTCCGGGCGCCTCAAGGTGCCCTTCGCCGAGGGAGACGACTTCCACCCGCTCGCGAGCATCAAGAAGATGGCGTCGGGGCGCCCGCTCGACGACGATGATCGCGAGCCGTGGCTGCGGAACCTCGCCGCCTGGATTACCGAAACCGCAGGTGCGCGAACCGGGGCGGTCCTCTCCTGCTCCGCCCTCAAGCGCAGATACCGGGACATCTTTCGCGCCGCCGGGCCAGGCGTGTGGTTCCTCTATCTGGAGCTGGAACGCGAGGCCGCCCGCTCCCGACTCTCCGACCGGACCGGCCACTTCATGCCGCCATGGCTCCTGGAGTCCCAGTACGAGGCGCTACAGCCACTGCAGCCGGACGAGCCCGGCCTAACTGTCGACGCGACCGCCGACATGCAAGCAAAATTGGCCCTGGCCCTGGCCGCCCTCGCGCGGTTGACGGCCGGGAAACGGCCTTGACCGGTCGCCGTTCCGCGCCTCGCGCGGATGGAGCACGGGCACAGCGAGATTCCCGACCACCGCAGTCCGTCCCGCAGTTCGGCGGTCGATGGTGGTAGTCGGCAGTGGGCTCCATCGGCTCCCTCGTCGGGTTGGCGAGATCACGCCCAAGCTTTGACTTCGGAACATATTCCGAACTACTCGGGGGGCCATGTCCACTCCTGCCGTGGCCTTCTCCGACCTGTCGAAGAACTCGAAGCGAGTCGCCGAGACCGTCGAACATGCCCAGCGCGTCCATGTCACGCGCCGTGACGGCGAAGATCCGGGTGACGCCTGCAAGGATCCCGCCGGACGCAGACCGCCAGGGTGTGCGCGCTCCCTCTGCCCCTGGCGATGGTGAGGGCCTTACGTGGGCAGCGATGTCCTCGACGCCCTTTGTCGAGATCCCCGGGACCCCCGCACCGGCGACAAGTGCATCCGCTGGAGCGCCCGCCCGGGCTTGACGCGCATGAGATGGCGCGGCGGGGCAGTACGGCCGCCGCCATATCGTGCAGCGGCGGCGTCGGAGCCTCGCACTCGGCACTGACCACTCGTCAGGCCGCTGCCCGGGTGTGGTCTTGCGATTTTCAGGCTACGTCGCTGTGGTGTGCGGTGAAGGTCACCTGGGTGTTGTCGCCGTCCAGGGCGATGTTGAGCGAGGCGTCCATGGCCTTGGCCAGCTTCGCGAGGAGGGGCAGTGTCGGGACGGTGTCGGAGCCTTCGATCCGTGAGATCTTCGCTTGGGTCAGCCCGGCGCGGTCGGCCAGTTCGCTCTGGGTGAGGCCGAGTGCGGTGCGCCGTTCGTGGACGGCCTGGGCGAGGGCCATGGACAGCCGGATCTCGTGGCGGGCCTCGGTCACGTCGGCGGGCTCGGTGAAGCCTTCGGCGAGCTTGCGCTCGCGCAGGGTCTTCCAGCGGCTGTGGTTCATCGCTCTGCCTCGCCTTCCTCGATGGTGCGGACGAATTCCTCGTGCGCTGGGCCGTGGTGGGCCTCGCAGGTTTGTTGCGCGACCTTGGCGCGCTTGACCTCGGCCTCCTCGCGCATCCGCGTCTTGCGGAAGACGGTGAGCAGGACGGCGGTGCGGCCGGGGGTGAGCCAGTAAGTGATGCGCATGGCGGCGCCGTCCAGGGTGGGGCGCAGTTCCCTGAGGCCGTCGCCGAGGTGTCTCGCGTACGGTTCGCCGAGGGCCGTGGCGTGTTCGGCGAGCAGCCCGACGTACTCGTCGACCTTGAGGAAGTGCTTCGCTGGAAGCGTTTCCAGCCAGTGCCGCACCTCGGGCTCCAGCTCGATCGTGAAGAGCGTGTCCGCTCGACCGACGATATATGTCGTCTGCGACATATGCAAAGGTCGGGATGGAACTGGTGAGGAGGCCGCGGACGCGATTTCCGGTGCGGGTGGCCTCGGCGGCGAGGTCCCGGTCGAAGCCGGTCAGGACGGTCAGCGTGGCGGTGGTCTCGTCGGTGGCTTCGAGGGTGCGCAGGGTGTGGGGCATCGTGCGGGCGTCGTCGACACGCCGGCTCGGCTCCCAAGTGCCGGCGTCATCGCCGTCGCACCCCTCATCGTGCTGCCTCGCGCCTGTCGCAGTGCCCGGCACGACCTGGTCGGGTTGCCGGGCGAGGGGCGAGGGGTTGCGCGGGGAAAGGGTCCGCGCCGGCCGCAGATTCGATGACACGATCGCCCTCGTCGTCTCACACAACGTGACACCGGCGGGCCGCGACGGCGAGAGGCTGCGGCTTCGCCCGCGAGGGCAACGGGACCGCCGGACTCACATTGGCCTCACATTGCCGTCCACACCGCTACCGCCAGCGTTTCGTTGTCAGGCACGTCTCGGCCATCGCGCCCACTCCCTCGTCACCGTCGTCCCGCGCGGAGGCCCGACGCTAGCCGTCGACGTTGACGGTCGACGCCAGTCGGGAAACGCTCGCCACACGCCGGCGGGACGAGGATGCGCGCGGCACGAAACGCCCCCGCCGCCCCTGCGGCTCACGCCTGAGCCGTCGCCGCTCCGCCCGCCAGCCCGTTCTCGTAGGCCGCGATGACCAGTTGGGTCCGATCCCGCGCGCCCAGCTTGGTCAGCAGTCGGCTGACGTGCGTCTTGACCGTGCCGACCGCGAGGTACAACTGCGCGGCGATCTCGGCGTTGGAAAGGCCGGTGGCGATCAGGTACAGTACCTCGCGCTCGCGGTCGGTGACGCTCTCCAGACTCGCGAGCGATTGCCGCCGCACGGCCGGGCGGCTGACGAACTCCTCGATCAGCCGCCGTGTCACCGGCGGCGCCAACAGCGCCTCGCCAGTGGCGATCACCCGGATCGCGGCCAGCAGTTCGGCCGGGCGGGTGTCCTTGAGCAGGAATCCGCTCGCGCCCGCGCGCAACGCCCCGAACGCGTACTCGTCCAGTCCGAACGTGGTCAGGATCAGCACCCGGGGCCCGTTCGCACCGCTCGATCGCCTGCAACGCGGCTGCGGCCCGGTCCGGTCGGGTGTGGGTGACGTGGTTCCCGACCCCGGACTGACCGCGTTCGCCACCGGCGCCCTCGTCGGGGGAGCCTTGGCACTCCGGGGCCGGGCCGCTCACGGCGCCGGGCCGTCGGCCGCGTCCGTCGGTGACTGAAGGCTCACGGCGCGCGGCACGGGATGCGCGTCTTCCGGGGCGGTTCGTGGTCAGCGGTGGATGCGGCCGTTGGTGAGGGAGAGTGGGCCGGCGGTGCCGCCGTGGCGGGCCTGAATGATCTCGGCCAGTACCGCCACCGCAGTCTCCTGCGGGGTGCGTGCGCCCAGGTCGAGGCCGATCGGGGAGCGCAGGCGCGCCAACTCGGCCTCCGTCACCCCCGCTTCGCGCAGCCGGAGCAGGCGGCGCTCGTGCGCCGGCCGCTGCTCCGCCCCCGCACGACGCCATGGGCGCGAGGCCGTGGGGCCCGTTCGGCGTCTCCACGATGAGGGTAAACGCGCTGGGGTCGTCGTCCTGGATGTAGCGAACTCCTCGCTCACCGCGCCAGCCCTGATCGTGGCGCGGTTCACCAAGAGCCGGTGTCAGCCGTTTCCGGACCGCCCTCGGTGCACCCGGCTCGCGCGGGCCCGCGGCGCGATGGAGCCGCACTCCCCAGGGCAGTTGCTCTTGGCGCCGTCCGGCCGGGCCCGCGCTGTCCTTCCTCGGCTCGCGCGTCGGGTGTCATATGCTTCCCAGCCACCGCGATGAACTGGGGGAATCGTGGACGCGCTCGACGCATCCGATCCGCGACGGATCGGGCCGTACGTTCTGCTCGGCCGGCTCGGTGCCGGCGGAATGGGAAGGGTCTACCTCGGCAGGTCAGTGGGTGGCCGCACGGTCGCGGTCAAGGTGGTGCGGCCCGAATTTGCGGGCGACGCGGGCTTTCGGGCCCGGTTCCACCAGGAAGTGGCGGCGGCCCGGAATGTGTCCGGAGCGTTCACCGCAGCCGTCGTGGACGCCGATCCGGATGCCGAAGTGCCGTGGATGGCAACGGCGTTCGTAGCGGGCGTACCGCTGAGCGATGCCATCACGACACATGGGCCGCTGCCCGACGATGCGCTGTGCATGCTGGTGGCCGGGCTTGCCGAGGCGTTGAAGAGCGTGCACGCCGCCGCGTTGATCCATCGCGACCTCAAGCCGTCCAATGTGCTGCTCGCGCTGGACGGTCCGCACGTCATCGACTTCGGCATCACCTGGGCGGCGGAGGGGACTTCGTACACCCGGACCGGGGCGATCATCGGGTCGCCCGGATATATGTCGCCGGAGCAGGCGCTCGGGAACCCGCTCACCGCGGTCAGCGACATCTTCTCGCTGGGCGCGACGGCCTACTACGCGGCAACCGGTCGGCCGGCGTTCGGTGAGGGACCGGGGCACGCACTGCTGTACCGGGTGGTGGGCACCGAGCCGGATCTGGACCCCGTGCCGAATGTGCTCCGGCCCCTGATGGCGAGCTGCCTGGCCAAGGATCCGGCGCACCGGCCGACTCCGACGCAGGTGGTCGAGGCGATCGAGCGGCTGGGCGTGGAGGTGCCCGCGGGCGGTTGGCTGCCCGACGCGCTCACCGCCGACATCGCGGCTACCCGCGCGGCGATGTCGGCCCTGCCCCCGGTGCGGTCCGGCGACCAGCTCGACCCGGGAGTCGACACGACCCGCTGGGACGAGCGGGTCACCGAGCTCGGGCCCGGAGCGACGACCGGGCGGGATCGCGGGATCAGTCGCCGCAATCTCCTCATCGGGACCGGCGGCGCCGTCGCCGTAGCCGGGATCGGTACGGCGGCGGTGTTCCTCCACGACAACGAATCCCCGCGACGTCCCAGCCCATCGAAGCAGGCCGGCGACGCGGTGACCGGGCCGAAGGTGCTCGCCGCGCCGGACGCCAGCGTCCGGTTCGACACGGTTGTGGATGATTCGATCAACGGCCTCGTCTTCGGCGACGGCGTGCTCGTGGCGTTCAGCACGCAATCGATCTCCGGGCTGGACATGGATGGGGCGCGGCGGTGGGGGCCGGTGTCGCTGTCGTCGGTGCCTCAGGGGCTGATCGCCTCGGGCCTGGTCGTCGGGGGGACGCTGTACGTCTGCGGCACGGTCGACCTCAAGAGCGGCTGCGTCGCGATCGACGTCGGTACCGGGAACGTGCTGTGGGTCGCTCCCCCTCCGGCACTCACCTGGACGGGGAAAGCAGTCGTCGGTGTGCTGGGCGATCGGATGTACGTCAGCGGCGCGCGCATCGGCAGCACCGGCGGGATGTCGAGCGTGGAGGAGGCCGTCTGGGCCATCGACACCGGTACCCGCAAACCCCTCTGGGCGAACGCCGGGGCGGACGCGGGCATGCTGCTGGCCGTGCCGGCGACCGGCAAGCAGCTCCTGGTCGGCAGTTCGCCGGTGGTTCCGGGCACCGGGGACGGCCAGGTGACGGTGCTCGATGCCGCGACGGGGAAGCCCGGTTGGCGGCATCCGGTGCCGGGCGCGACATTCTCCAAGACGTATTCGGGACTGGAGAGTGCCTGCTTCGCAGGCGGCAGGTTCGTGTACGCCGGAAACCGGGTCACCGCGGTGGACCCGGCGACCGGGCAGGAGGTCTGGGTCTACAAGTCGGCCACGCGGACCGAGAAGTTCGGTTCGCCGGTGGCGAGTTCGGACGGCGGCACGGTGTACGTCACCGGGATGTCCGGCCTGTACGCCCTGGACGCGGCAACCGGGGCACTGAAGTGGAACACCACGCCGGAGACGGGTTCCCTGTCCGGGGTCGGTACCGGCGTGATTCGGATCGCCGACGATACGCTGTACGTGACCGACAGCGCGGCACGCCTGTGGGCCGTCGACCCGGTGACCGGTGCCGGGCGCTGGAAGTACGCCAGTCCCCGGCAGGACGTGGTGGGTGGGATGGTCCGGGCGGAGGGCGGCGGCAAGGTCTGGGTCGCCGACGGCCGGAACCTGCGCATGTTCGACGCGTCCGGAAAATGAGCGAGCGGACGTTGTACAGCGGGACCATGAGCGAGCGGACCCTGTACGGCAGGACCACGAGTGACCGGATCATGAGCGATCCGAGAACCCCAGGAGACCTCATTGGAACTGCTCGACTCCACCGACCCGGCCCGGATCGGCCCGTATCGGTTGCTTGGCCGGCTCGGCGCGGGCGGCATGGGCAAGGTGTACCTGGGCCGTTCGGCGGCAGGACGCACGGTCGCGGTCAAAGTGGTCCGGCCGGAACTCGCTGGTGACAGCGGCTTCCGGGCGCGGTTCCGGGCCGAGGTGAGCGCCGCGCGCGCGGTCTCCGGGGCCTTCACCGCCCCGGTGGTGGACGCCGATCCTGACGGCGAACTGCCCTGGATGGCAACCAGGTTCGTCGTCAGCCTCGCACTGGGCGAAGCGGTGGCGCGGCGCGGTCCGCTGCCGGAGCGCGCGCTGCGGATGCTGCTGGGCGGGATATCCGAGGCGCTGGAGAGCATCCACGCGGTCGGGCTGGTCCACCGGGATCTCAAGCCCGGCAACGTCCTGCTGGCCCTGGACGGTCCGCACGTCGTCGACTTCGGCATCGCGCGCGCAGTGGACGGTACGGCCTTCACGACGACCGGATCGGTGCTGGGGTCGCCGGGCTACATGTCGCCTGAGCAGGCGCTCGGACGTGCCGTGACGCCGGCGAGCGACATGTTCGCGCTGGGTGCGACTCTGGTGTTCGCGGCTTCCGGGATACGGCCGTTCGGTGACGACCATCCCGTGGCCGTACTCAGACGTGTCGTCAACGATCCGGTCGAACTCGGCTCGGTACCGGCCTCGATGCGCGACGCCGTCGAGGCGTGTCTGGACAAGTCGCCCGAGAGAAGGCCGACTCCGCGCAGGCTGATCGACTTCGTCGGGGACGGGCCGGTCGACGGCGGCGGGAGCTGGCTACCGGCGGAGCTGACCGGCGACATCATGGCGGCGGACCAGGTGATGCAGGGCACGGGTGTGCCGCAGCCGCTGCCACCGGTCGGTGTCGTGCCACCGCTGCATTCGGCACCGACCGAGGTGACGCCGCCATACCTGCCGCCCGAGCCCGACTTTGCGCCACCGCCGATCGCGCCGCCCGGCGCGCCGAGTCGGCGGAAGCTGATCATCGGGTTGTCGGCGGCCGCGGCCGTGGCGGTCGCGGGTGGTGGCGCGGCCATCGCGATGTCCCGCTCGGGGAAGGGTGGTTCGGCCGCGAAGGGTGGCAGTCCCAGCCCCACCGCGAAGACGACCGGCGTACCGACCGGGCAGAGTGCCGCGCCCGCCGCCCCGCCCGCCCCACATGGTCCGCTGCCCGCCCCGACCGGTAAGAAGGGGTCCCTCGACGGCCCCGCCGCTGTCCCGAAGTGGACGTCGACCACTCCCGACACGGTTGTCTCGTTGTCCTCCTACGGGGGGATGGCGATCGCCGCCGGTTTCGGTGGTCGGCACGCGTTCGACCCCACAGGCAACTCGCGGTGGAATTTACCGATTATTACCCGCTACCAGGGCGGCACCGATGGCTCCGCCGGCAACGACAAGAGTGTTTACTTCGTTGGCGGCGACACGATCAGGGGAGGATACGCGGTCATCGCGGCCGACCCCGTCACCGGGGCGGAGCAGTGGCGCGCCGGGATCCCGCGGACCACGTGGGCGCCGACGCGGGTCGCGGGTGTGGTCGGCGGAATGCTGCTCGTCGCGGGAGACGACATCGGCAATCCGGCGCAGTTCCTGGCGAAGTTCGTGTGGGCGCTGGACATCGGCTCGCGGCAGACCGTCTGGGAGGCGAGCGGTCCGGACGTCGGCAGCCTGTTCATCCCACCGGCCGGGACCAGGATCCTGATGAGCGCCGAGCAACTCACCCAGCGGTCGCTCCAGTTGGTGGACGCCGGGAACAAGGGCGCGCGCGGCTGGACGAAGCCCGTGCACGGCGCCGTCGGCGGCGCCTATGTGAAGAGCCCGGCCTGCTGGGCGGCCGGTCGCTTCGTCTACGCCACCGACAAGGTGTACGCGCTCGACCTGGATACCGGTGAGGAGGCCTGGACGTACCCGGTCGCCGGGGAGTCCTTCACGAACTGCGTGTCCGACACCGACGGGAGCACGGTCTTCGCCGGGTCCACGAAGGCCCTGTACTGCCTGGACGGCAAGAGCGGCGATCTGCGCTGGAAGAGCACGATGCCCAAGGAGACGTCCGCGATGTTCGCGGAGATCCGGTACGACTTCGGCAACGTCTACCTCATGGACTCCGCCGGGACGTTGTGGGCCGTGGACGCGGCAACCGGGACGACTCGGTGGAAATACCGCGATGCACGACAGAACGGCACGATGTTGGGGATGGTGCCGTGGGCGGCGGGCGGCGGCATGGTGTACGTCGGCGACGCGAGTACGGTCACCGGGATCGACGCCGCGGGCACCTGAAGAGCTGGACAACACGGTCTTCGTCGCGGGCGATCCGTTCGAAGACGTCCGATTGGAGGCACCGGGCCCGGGGTGAACGCCGCGACCTGCGGTCCGCATGCGGTTCCCGTATCGGGATGTGCCCACCACCGCAGCATCGCGCCGAACGGCCGCGTGATGTAGGGGACTTCCACCAGGCCGTAGTCGAGGTCGTGGCAGTTCTCCGGGGTCACGGGTCGGGATTGCGCGTCCAGCGCGGCGCGAAGGTCATACCGCGAACACAGACGGGGAACGTCCGCTCCCGGACCGGAAACGGCCGTCCGCCACCCCCGGATACGAAGGTGACGGACCGGAGTAGGTCAGGTCGGGTGGGGGCGGGGGTGGCCACCAGGGCTGGATGGCGTCGGGGTCGGCGATGTCGTCGAGGACGATCAGCCACGTACGCGATGGGGTGGCCGGCCATGCCGTGAACGCCCGAGTGATACCGCCCCACCCGGATCCGCGTGCGCGAAAAAGATCGTACGTCGGGCAACTTTCGCCGCCGATCCTGCGGTCTGTGTGATCGGAGGTGCCGAAGTGAAAGGTGAAGAGGCGGCGGATTTCCGGGCGTTCGTCGAGTCACGCTGGACCGGGCTGGTGCGTACCGCCTACTTGTTGACGGGCGACCACGGCATCGCCGAGGACATTGCGCAGAGCGCGTTGACCAAGGCGTATGTGCACTGGCGGCGGGTTCAGCGGGCCGACAACCCGGACGCCTACCTGCATCGAGTACTGGTGAACACCAACACCGAACGCTTTCGCAAGCGGAGGGTGGCCGAGCAACTCGGCGCCGACTTGCCGCAGTCGATCGGGGTCGACCCGTACGGCCGATTTGAGCAACAACACATGCTGCGAGAGGCGCTCGCCGATCTGCCGGTCCGGCAGCGCGCGGTCGTCGTGCTGCGCTATTGGAACGATCTGCCGGAGTTGGAGGTGGCCCGGATCCTGGGCTGCACGCTGGGCACCGTCAAAAGCCAGGCCGCCAAGGGCCTGGCCAAGCTGCGGGCACACCCCGGTCTGATCGGGGCCCGCCTTCGAGTCGAGGAGTATTGCCGATGACCGGGCCTGACGCCGCAGATCGACTGCGTGCGGAACTCACCGCCGAGGTCGAGCACCTGCCGCCGACGGTCGCACCGTACGCACGGATCGTGCGCGACGGCACCCGGGCCCGCCGCAGGCGCGCCACGCTGATCGGCGTGCCGGTCGCGGCCGTGATCGTGGCGTTGGCGCTGACGGTGGCATCCCTGTCCGGGTCGAGCACCCGGGCGAGCGGGCCCGCGGCCGCGGCGCCCGTGGCCACGCCCACCGTCGGCGCGCCCACCGACCGTGCGTCCACCACCGCGACATCCACCGAGGCGGCACCGAAGTCGCCCCCGATTGCCTCCGGCGAGCTCGCCGGCCACCGCTGGGAACTGGTGCACGCGCCCCCGCCCCGACCGACCGAGACATTCCGCGCCGATGCGGTGCGGCAGCCCCCGTGCGATGTGGTCGAGGCGCTACTCGACGGGCACCTCGCCAACCGCGGCGGTACGTGGTGCGCATCAAGCCCGGGCGATTCGTCGGCCTCATCCGGCGCGTCCTCCAGGATGACCTCGATCGGCATTGGCGACACGGCGCTGTACAAGCCCGGCGTCGGGTCGCTCGGCACCATCACCTACGGAGTGGTGCCCCCGGAGGTGGTCAAGGTGGTTGCGACGTTCCACAACGGCGCGTCGCCGATCACCGTGACACCGACGAACAACGGCCCGAACGGCGCGTCCTTCTACGTGATCCCGTTCGCGAACGGCGCCGGTTTCGGCGAATCGGGCTCCCTGCAGTTCTACGACGCGCAGGGCAAACTGCTCGACGCCATGACGCGCGTACGTCTCGGCTCCGGCAAGTAGCAAGGGGCACGACCGCGCGGGCCCACTCCACGTCCGCGACCCCAGGCCACGTCATCCCCCTCGACACCGGACGCGTCCCCATGGCGCCCCGGCGCTGTGTGCTGCCCGTTTCCGGCAGCCACACAGGTACCGACGACCCTCACGACCCTCACAAACCGGTCCCCGTCGGGCGATTCGTGTCGCCCCGCACCGGGCCGACGAAAGGACATCGTGTACCGACCCACACGCCGCACCCGACGACGAGGGGTGGCCACCCGGATTCGGATCGGGGCCCTGGCCCTCGCGATAGGACTGGGGGCCGGTGGCAGCGCGTTCGCTGCCCAACCTCCGAGTCGGTGTACGCGACCCGCAGCATCGTGAACCTGTACGCGAAGTGGGGTCGTACCGAACCGACCGCCCAGACCGTGACCTACCGCAACGACGGCGCCGAGCCGGTCGCGCTCGACCTGCGCGTCGACGGCGACGCGGCGGCCGTGACCACGCTCGGAGCCGATCGGATCACCGTGCCGGCGCACGGCAGCGCGGACGTCGTGCTGTCCGCGAATCCGTCCGTCGCCGCCGGCCCACGCGGCGGCACGCTGCTCGCGACGAGCCCGGCCAGGCCGGCGATCCGGGTACCGGTGAGCGCGTACGCCGAGGGCGAGATGTACGAACTGACCCTGGACATGCGCTGCCGGCTCTGCCGACAGGTGCGGGCAAGTACGTCGCGGTGGTTCCGCCGATAGCCCCGGGAACCGGGGACGGTGCGGTCGCCCTGCGCACGACGGTCCGGGACGCGGACGGAAACGGCCTGACCCAAACCGTCACGCGCGCCTACGCGTTCGCGCGCCCGTAGCGGTATCCGCAGGCGACACCACAACGAGGGCCGCCCGGCCGACGGGCAGCCCTCGTTGTGGTGTCGGCGCCCGATATCGGCCCGACCCGACGCCGCCCGGACACCGACACTCAACCATCGAGCTTCAAATGCCCTCAGGGCCACCGGTGCAGGTTTCGGGCGTACTCCGTCGGCCCCCGGCTCCTTCGGGACCGCGCTCGTCAGGCGGCCTTCCCGGACGCGGCGCGCCAGGCCTGTAGTCGGCCAATAACGTGGCACGTCGTCGGCCGCCTCGTACGAGTGCGGGCCGCGAGGATCCGACACGCCTCCGCGTGCGGGAAACCACCACTGTCGAGGAGTGCCGTGACCATCCCCCATGGCGACGCCCAAGCCCACCGAATAGTCGGTCATGCAGTGACCGCAGCCGACAAGCGCCTCGGCAACCGGCTTCAAGCCGCCTTCTGTATCGGGAGTCTCGCGCACGGCGGATTCACCGCAGGGGTCAGCGATATCGACGTGGCTCTGATCGTCTCCGACGTGTCGGCGGTCACCGCCGCCGACATCGAGGCCATCGATCAGGACACGCGCCTACTCGAGGTCGAGGACAGTGCCGGCCAACGGCTGTCCTTCTTCTGGGACTCGTGGTCCAACCTCGCCGACAACCGCGAGGGTGGCCGGTTCCCCGCCGTCGACCGGGCGGACTTCCTCGACTCGGGATTCCTGTACCGGGGCGAGGATCTGCGCAGTCGGTGCACGCGGCCGTCAAGCACGGACATGGCTCGGGACAGCGGCCGGTTCCTGCTCACGAAGTTCGGGACGGACGAGTACATCCGAACGCTCCGCACTCCCGACAGTCTGATTGCGCAGGGCCGCAGGGCCACGACCAAAGCGGTCCTGTTCCCGGTGCGAATGGTCTATACCATTGGAGCGTCCAAGGTGGACGGCAACGACCCGGCCGCCGGGTGGTTCGCACGCCACTACGACGCGCACGCGGAACTGGTCTCCGCGGCCACGCAGTGGCGCAACGACGAGGACGGCTTCCGCGAAAATCTGGGTGACCTGATGCGAACAGGGCTCATCGCGCTGTACAAGCTGGCCGCCGAACGCATCGAAGAGACGCTGACCGCCCCCTGTGACCGCGAACTCCAGCGCGACATCAGGCGCTTCCGCGTCGCGCTCGACGAAGCTTCGAGCGATGACTGAATGCGCCCGAGAAAAAGTGAAACTGAGGTTCTATTGAACCTGTGGTTCGTTTGTGACTTAATTTCTTCCGTCATCGACACGACGGGAGCACGGCATGTCGAACTCCGCTCTTTCACCCCGCCGCTGGTGGGCCCTGGGCGCCCTTGTCCTGAGCGCGCTGATCATCGGGCTCGACGGCACGATCATCAACGTGGCGCTGCCCACGCTCTCCGGCGAACTGGGGGCGGACAGTGCGCAGTTGCAGTGGATCGGGGGCGGCTACCTGCTCGCGTTGTCGGCCGCCATGTTGCCGATCGGACTGTTGGGTGACCGGTACGGGTTGAAGCGCATGCTGCTCGCCGGGATGGCGGTCTTCGGGCTTGCCTCGGCTGCCGGGATCTGGGCCGATTCGGCGGGGCAGGTGATTGCCGTGCGGGCCGTGCTCGGCCTCGGGGCGGCGATGATCATGCCGCTGTCGTTGGCGATCCTGCCCAGGATCTTCGGGCCGGAGGAGGTGCCGAAGGCGGTGGCCACCTGGACCGCGGCCACCGCGCTGGGTATGCCGATCGGGCCGGTCGTCGGCGGCTGGCTGTTGAACCGCTTCTGGTGGGGCTCGATCTTCCTGTTCAACATCCCGGTCGTGGCCCTCGCCCTGGTGGTGAGCGTGGTGTTCCTGCCCGCCGACCCGAAGCGGATGCCGGTGGCGGCGGGCGAGAGGGCGCCGGTCGACGTGCTCGGTGTGGTGTCGAGTGCGCTGGGCATCACCGCGCTGGTCTACGGGACGATCCTGGTGCCGCAGGAGGGCTGGGGCAGCCCGCTGGTGCTCGGCGCGTTGCTCGGCGGGGCGGCATCGCTGGTCGGCTTCGTGGTGCGGCAGCGGCGTTTCGCGCATCCGCTGGTCGATCTCGGGCTGTTCGCCAACGCCCGGTTCCGGTGGGGCACGTTGATCGCGGTGTTCGTCAACTTCGCGGTCATGGGCATCCTGTTCGTGGTGCCGCAGTACCTGGAGGGTGTGCTCGGCAACGACGCGCTCGGCACCGGGATGCGGGTGTTGCCGCTGATCGGCGGGCTGCTGGTGTCCGCCACGCTGAGCGAGACGCTGGTGCCCAGGTTCGGTGCCCGCGTGGTGATCTCGGTCGGCCTGGCGCTGCTCGGCGCGGGTGCGCTGCTCGGTGCCGGCACCGACAGTGGCAACGGGTACGGGTTCACCGCTACGTGGCTCGGTCTGGCCGGACTCGGCTTCGGGATGGCCGTGGTGCCCGCGACCAGCATGGTGATGGGGTCGCTGCCCACCGGCAACACCGGCTCGGGCGCGAGCCTGCTGGAGACCGTGCAGCAGGTCGGCGGTGTGCTCGGGGTGGCCGTCCTGGGCAGCGTGCTGGGTGCCGGTTACCTGGATCGACTCGCGGTGAGCGGGTTGTCGCAACCGGCGGCCGACGCGGCCCGGGACTCACTGTCCGGTGCGAACGCGGTGGCCGCGCAGGTGGACGACCCCGCGTTGCAGGCGTCCGCGCACGACGCGTTCATCCACGGTATGGACCTGGTCCTGGTGGTCTGCGGTGCGATCGCGCTGGTCGCCGCAGCCCTCGCGGCGGTCTATCTGCCCGGCGAGCCCCAGGACACGCCGGCACCCACGCTGCCGACCCCCGCTCCCCGCCCCGGAGAATTGCTTGCATGAGCCCCAAGGAGACCTCGACCGAGCCCGCGTCCGAGCCCGCGTCCGAGCCCGTGTCCGACACCGCGGCTGTGCCCGCGCCCGCGTCCGCACCACGGCCTGCGCCCGCAGCCCCGGCCCCCGGGCTGCGGGAGCGCAAGAAGCTCAAGACCCGGCAGAGCATCCGCCGTGAGGCCTACCGCCTGTTCGCCGAGCACGGCTACGACGCGACCACCGTCGACGAGATCGCCGCCGCCGCGGACGTCTCCCGCAGCACGTTCTTCCGCTACTTCCCGACCAAGGAGGACGTGGTCCTCACCGACGAGTACGACTCGGTGTTCGGCGAGGTGCTGGCGGCGAGGCCGGCGGACGAACCGATCGTGGCCGCCATCCGGCACGCGATGACCGAGTCACTGGCCCACGTCTTCACCGCCGACCGGGACGAACTCCTCTACCGGAACCGGATGATCTTCACCATCCCGGCACTCCGTGCCCGAGCGATGGACGAGTTGCTGCGCACCCAGGACGGGATCACCGCACTGCTGGCCGAGCGCACCGGCCGCGACCCGGAGGACCTGGAACTCAAGTGCGCCTCGGCCGCGATCATCGGCGTCTCGGCCGCGGTGATGCGGTACTGGGTGGACCACGAGGGCATCGAGGACCTGGTCGGGCTGTACGACCGCCAGTTGCACATCCTCACCAGCGGCCTCCGGGTCTGATCACCCACGAGGGCGCGCCCGACAGCGGGCGGCGCACGTCAGAGCCGCGCCGGCACCGGATAGTCGACCAGGGTGATCGAAGTCGCCGCCTTGGTCGTCATCTTGTTCAGGAAGCGCAGGAACGGACCGGCCGTCAGGATCCGGTAGATCCGGGTGCGCCGCTTGATCCGGCCCGCGGTCATCGGCGCGAAGAACCCGCCGACTCCGCCCGCCACCTGCCGGCATGCCTTGGTGAACTTCCCGACCGCCCGCTCGTACGCGGCGAACGCGGTGCGGTGGTCGCCGTCGGCCGCGGCGAGTTCGCCGGCAAGGACGTACGCGCAGACGATCGCGAGGCCGGTGCCCATTCCGCCGCAGGTGGCGCCGTAACCGGCGTCGCCGAGCAGGGCCACCCGGCCCTTGGTCCAGGAGTCCATGACGACCATGCCGATCGAGTCCGCGTAGAACGTGTCGGCGCCGGCCAGGTCCGCCATCAACTCCTCGGTCCGCCAGCCCAGGTCGGCGTAGGTCGCGGCCACCGCCCGCTTCTGTGCCTCGACGTCGCGCCGGTCCGCGCCCGCTCCGGCGTCGGCGTAGACGCACATCACGTTGGCCCGGCCCGCCCGGGTCGGGAACACCGCCAGCCCTCGACCCGGCTCGCTGTAGAGCATGCTGTCGGGTCCGACCCCCAGGCGCTCCGGTGCCTCGAACAGGGCCACCCGGTAGCCGGATTCGCGCACGAACCGTGATTCCTCGCCGAAGACCAATCCGCGCACGTTCGAGTGCAGCCCGTCGGCGCCGACCACCAGGTCGAACGAGCGCGGCGCGGCACGCTCGAAGGTGACATCCACTCCGGCGGCGGTCTCGGTCAGCGAGGCGATCGAGTCGTCGAAGACGTACTCGACGTCGTCCTTGGTCAGGTCGAACAGGATCCGGGCCAGGTCACCGCGCTGGATCTCCACCTCGCCGCCCGCGAACGACGCGGGCAGGGCGACCAGATCGTCACCGGCCGCGTCGACCACACGCAGCCGGCCGGCATCGGTGCGGTGCCGGGCGATCTCGTCCAGGATGCCCATCCGGCGCAGCACCGTCATGTGCACCTCGCCGCGGAAGTCGACCGCCTGACCACCCGGCCGCAGCTCCGGGGCGCGCTCGACCACGGTGACCTCGTACCCGTACCGGTGCAGCCAGTAGGCCAGCGCCGGACCCGCGATGCTCGCGCCCGAGATCAGTACGTTCTTGCCCATGGTGTTCTCCCCGCGTCCTCGGCCTGGCTCGCCCCTGCCGACGACACCGATCCTGGCCGGCCGCGCTGACCGGGCACGCACGGTCGACTGACCGGCACGGCCGGCGGCCCGCCGCCCTTCATCGAACGAGCACCGGATCGGCGAGCGGCTCCGGCTCAGGCTCGGGTCGAGTCGGCCAAGGGGGCGGACGCCGGCGCCGGTGCCGGGATCCGCGTGGCGGGTGCGTCGGCGGGTGTCTTCGGTCGGCGTACGCCGATCATGAGCACGGCGACCCCGGCGGCGACGAACATCCCCAGGCCCGCGATGGTCATGCACAGGTGCAGCGCGTCGGCGAAGCTGTCGCCGACGGCGGACAGGGCCTTGCCGGTGGCCTCGGGGGCCAGACCCAGATGGCCGGCCGCCGAGAGGCCCTCGTCCGAGACAGCCGAGGTGACGTGCTTGCGGTCGGCGGGGGCCAGGCCGGAGGCGGCCAGGTTGTCCGGCAGGGCTGCGACGATGCGGTTGGTCAGCACCGCGCCCAGTACGGCCGGGCCGAGCGCGCCGCCGAGTTGGCGCAGGGTGTTGTTGCCGGCGCCGGCCATGCCGGCCAGGTGGTGCGGCACGCTGCTCACCGCGACCGAGGTGATCGGCGTCATCACGAACGCGAAGCCCACGCCGATCACCACGAGCGGGCCGACCAGCGCGGCGAATCCGGTGTCCGGCTCCAGGGAGTTCAGGGTCAGCATGCCGATCCCGGTGACCACGAGGCCGACGGTGAGCAGCGCGCCCGAGGGGATCCGGCCCATCAGTCGGCCGACGATCGGGCCGATCACGACGGTGAGCCCGTTGATGAGCAGGAAGCGGTACGCGATGTCGAGCGCGCTCAGGTGCTGGACGTTGCCGAAGAACAGGCTGAGCGAGAAGACGATCCCGACCAGGCCGAACATGGTGATCACGGTGACCACGCCGGCGCCGGTGAACGAGCGGGACGAGAACAGCTTGAGCGACAACATCGGGGTCGCCGAGCGATGCTCGATCACGATGAACGCGGCCAGTCCGAGGATCGCGAGCGCGAAGGCGACCAGGACCGGGCCGTCGGTCCAGCCGGTGGTGCCGCCCTCGATCACGCCGTAGATCAAGCCGGTGATCGCGATGATCGCGGCGATCTGGCCCGGCACGTCGATCGCCCGCCCGTGCGGCGAATGCGAGTCCTCCAGGAGTACCGCCGCGACCGCGGCACCGACCAGGCAGACCACCACGATCGGCGCGAAGATCCAGCGCCAGGAAGCATGTTCGAGGATCGCCCCGCTCAGCAGCGGGCCCAGCGACATGCCCAGACCCAGCGCGGCGGCCCATGCGGAGATGGCCTTGGCGCGGGCCCGGAAGTCCGGGTAGGCGTGGCTGATCAGCGCCAGGCTGGAGGTGAGCAGCGCGGCGCCGCCCGCGCCGGAGAGGGCCTGGCCCACCCAGACCTGGGCGACGCTGTGCGCGGTGAGGTTGGTGGCCGAGCCGGCCGCGAGCAGGACGAGGCCGGCCAGGAACGCCTTCTTGCGCCCGTACAGGTCACCGATCAGGCCGAAGGTCAGAATCAGCGCCGCCATCGGCAGGATGAAGATGTCGCTGATCCACTGGAGGTCGCTCGTGGACGCGTCCAAGCCGCGCTGGATGGTCGGCAGGGACACCGCCACTCCGCCGATCGGCACGTACGAGGCGAATACGCCGAGACATGCGAGTACGACGGTGAGCGTGGGGCGGGCCACGGTGGATGTCGGCGGCGAGCTCGCGGCGGACGAAGCAGCGGACCGGGGGGTCGTGGGCATGATGCGACAGCCTTCCAAGTTATCCGAAGGCTGTTAAGTTATCAGAAGACTTAGAACATGTTCGAGAGCTGGCGTATTGCTCGTTGCCTGCCGAGGTGTCGGATGCCGGGCCGCCGATCGACGTGCCCTACGGTGACGACGGGGTGCGGCGCCCACGCGGCGCAGACCCCGGTCATTCGGAGAAGGGAAACGCGCGATGCCCGCCCACCACGAAGTCGTCGAGCCCGCGTGGAGCGAGCAACTGCCACATCTGCTGTGGCGTGCGCAACAGTCCATGCAGCGGCTGCTCAACGAAAGGCTCGAAGGCATCGGCGTCTCGATCAATCAGCTGGGCCTGGCCGGCCGGCTCGACGAGAACGGCGCGATGTCCGCCGCCGATCTCGCCCGCGCCCACCACATCACCCCGCAGAGCGTGACCACCGCGATGGCGGCGCTGGAGCGGGCGGGCTGGATCGTCCGCCGGCCGCATCCGGTGCACAAGCGAGTGGTCCTGCTCGAACTGACCGCGCTGGGCAACGCGGGCGTCGCCGAGGGACGACGGGTGGTCAAGGAGACCGACAGCCTGATCAGCCGGGCGATCGGCACCGAGCAGGCCGAAGTGTTCGCGGCGCACCTGCGGATGATCACCGCGGTGGTCGACGGCCCGGACACGCCGGCGGGCCGGATGTGGCCGGAGCCGCCGCGGTAGGGCGGGCGGGGGGTCGCCGATTTCCGCCGTATGCGGAAACCGCGCCAAGGCCCGCCGCTACGTGGCCGAACACACCCCGTCATTCCGAGGCGAAGCCTTCGCCGCAGAGCCCTCGGGTCGGTAGCGCGCCGGCCCCGTTTCCGCCGGCGTCGGGGCGTGGTGGGATGGGGTGGTGAGTCGTGGGGTGGAAGAGACGAATCGGCGGATGCTTCGGGCTCGGGATGTGATGGACCGGGACTATGCGCGGGCGTTGGACGTGCCGGCTCTGGCTCGGGTCGCGCATGTGTCGGAGGCGCATTTCACGCGGACGTTTCGGGCTGCGTTCGGAGAGACGCCGCATCGCTATCTGCAGCGGCGGCGGGTCGAGCGGGCGATGTTCCTGCTGCGGGAGACCGATCGGAGTGTGACGGACATCTGCTTCGAGGTCGGGTTCGGTAGCCCCGGGACGTTCAGCCGCACGTTTCACGGCATCGTCGGGCGGTCGCCGCGGGCGTATCGCAAGGAAGCGGTGGCTGCGGGTGTGCCGACGTGCTTCACGATGGCTTGGATGCGGCCGAGCGGCTGAGCGTGGGCGGTGCGCACGGCGGGTACGTCCGTCCGCGCCGGCCGCACTGCCCGCTGCCGCGCCGTCATGCGATTCGTCGCACCGCCCGTGCCCGGCTCTTCGTGTGCCGGGTCGGCCGGGAGTCCAGCAGTTTTGGATAAGTTTGCGGGTGGGGCGGTCGCTAGCGTTGGGGTCATGTTCAACGCCATCGCACAATCGCAGATATACGTCCTCGACCAGGACGAGGCCCTCGACTTCTATGTCGGCAAGCTCGGGTTGGAGGTTGTCGCCGACGTCGACATGGGATTCATGCGTTGGTTGACCGTCGGTGTTCCCGGGCAGCCGGAGCGGCAGGTTCTGTTGGAGCGGCCGGGGGCTCCGGCGATGTCCGAGGAGACCGCGCAGCAGGTTCGGGAACTCGTGACCAAGGGGGCGATGGGTGGCTGGCTGATCTTCCACACGGCCGACTGCCGCAAGACGTACGAGACGCTGCTGGCCAAGGGCGTGGAGTTCACCGAGGAGCCCACCGAGCGTCCGTACGGCGTCGACTGTGGGCTTCGCGACCCCTTCGGCAACCGGATCCGGTTCACCCAACCGAAGTCCTGAACCAACCCGTCGCCGCTTGCGGCTCGACGGAGGCGGAGGTCGCCGCGGACGCCGTGGCCGTGGCTGCGGCCGGTCGGGCCAGGCCAGGGCGTCCGCGCGATCGACCAGGGTCGGCCTCGACGATGCGTTCTTCGTGGATGTGCGTCACGGGAATTCTCCGGTCGGAATAGGGCCTTCGACGCGGTGCGCGCCCACTCCGAGCCTGCCCGACGGGTGTCGCCGGGTCTTGAAGATCCTTGCGCGGGGGTGCCCGAGCGCACGTGCGCGGGTCGGCGGATTCGCGGGCGCTGCTGTCGGACCTCGCGCGTAACGTGAAAAAGGTGCTGTCCTTCGTCGAACTCGTCGCCCGGCCCACATTCGCGGTGAGCGCGGTGACGTGTCGTGGGGATCACCGACGCTGGGCGGCGCCGGACGGGAACCGATCCCACGACCTCCGCAACGCCCCGAGCGCCCCCGGCGCGGCTCGATGCCGTGCCCGGGGGCGCTTCCTCGTTGCCCGAGTCGAGTGTCCGGTCAGCCCTTCAGGGCTGCCGCGACGGTGTCCGCGAGCGGCGTGGTCGGGCGGCCGAGCAGACCGGACAGGTCGCCGGTGATGCCTTCGAGCGCGCCGGCGGCGACCTGCAGGTCGGCGTCCACGAGCAACTCGACGAGGAACGGCGGGAGGCCGACGTCGCCGAGGATCCCGGAGTACTGCTCGGCCGGCAGGTTCGCGTACGCGACCTCCTTGCCGGACTGCTTCGCCGCCTCGGCGGCCAGCTCGGCCAGGCTCCAGTTGGTGTCGCCGGTGAGCTCGTACACCTTCCCGGCCTGGTCGTCGCTCAGCAGCACGACGGCTGCGGCCTCGGCGTAGTCGGCGCGTGAGGCGGACGCGATCCGACCCTCGCCCGCGGAGCCCGCGACCGCACCGCGCTCGACGGCGCCGGCCAGCGAGCCGGTGTAGTTCTCGGTGTACCAGCCGTTGCGCAGCAGCACGGTGGGCAGGCCGGTGGCGGCGATCCGGGCCTCGGTGTCGCGGTGCACCCGGGACAGGCCGAGCGGGCTCTCGCTCGCGGCGTAGACCGAGGTGTAGAGCAGCTGCCCGACCCGGGCCTCGGCGGCGGCGGCGACCGCGGCGGTGTGCTGCGCGATCCGGTCCGCCTCGGGGCCGTTGGAGGACACGAACAGCAGCTTGTCCGCACCGGTGAAGGCCGGTACCAGCGTCTCGGGCCGGGTGTAGTCCGCCTCGCGTACCTCGACTCCGCGGGCCGCGATGTCGGCGGCCTTGGCCGGCGTCCGTACCGCCGCGACGATCTCCGAGGCCGGCGTGCCGCGCTCCAGGAGGGCGTCGATGACGAGGCGGCCGAACTGCCCGGTGGCTCCGGTGACGACGATCATGACGAGTTCCTTTCCTCCGCGCCGAACCCGTCGTCCGGTCGCTACCCAAACGATGGCACTAACTTTTCGAAAGCGCAAGCTTTTGGAGAGTGCAGTACTTTCGAAAGTGCTGACTCGGAGGTAGCCTCGATGCATGCAGATGCAGCCGCAGACGCAGACGACGAAGGGGGCAGCGATGGAAACCGTGACCGAGACCGGGCCGGACCCGACCCCGGAGTTCGAGTTCGACGTGTTCGCGAAGGCGTGCGTCTCGCGGGCGGCCATGGAGCACATCACCGGCCGCTGGGGCGTGCTGGTCCTGGGCGGGCTGCACGACGGCCCGATGCGTTTCAACGCGCTGCGCCGTCGGATCGACGGGGTCAGCGAGAAGATGCTGTCGCAGACCCTTCAGGCCCTGGAGCGGGACGGATTCGTGCTTCGCGAGGTGCACAGCGCGATCCCGCCCCGGGTCGAGTACACGCTCACCGGGCTGGGCACCGCGACGGCGGCCAAGCTGCTCGATCTGATCAAGCACCTGGAGGGCCACATGGCACAGGTGCTGGCTGCGCGCGAGGAGTACGACCGGGCGCACGCCTGAGCGCGGCGCGCTTGAGAGCCGCGTGCTTGGGCGCCGCCCGCCCGAGTGCCGCCCGCCCGGTGGACGGCACTGGAAGCGACCGAGGGGTCGGGGTCACGAGACGCACTCTCGTGGCCCGACCCCTCGTCGGCGGTCCGGAGCATCCGATCCGGCGGGTCCGTGGCCCGGCTCAGATGCTCCAGACCCCCGCGCCCAGCATCGACTTGATCTCGCCCGCGAGGCCACCCTCCGGGTTGACCCGGAAGTCGAGGTTGTAACGGGTTCGCATGCGCGCGCTCTCCAGGATCAGGTGCACCGGGTTGTCCCCCGGGTGCGAGGAGAGCACCCGCTTGATGTCCTTCACCAGCTTCTCGTTGACCTTGGTGGTGGGCAGCCGCAGGCACACCGGAGCCTTGCCGCCGTGTTCGGCCGAACCGATGTCCAACGGCACCAGCTCCGAGCCGAACACGCTCAGCGCGCCGTCGCGTTCGTTGAGCCGGCCCTTGATGCTGACCGCGACGTCCTCCTCCAGCGCGTGCGCGACCAGCGTGTACGACTGCGGGAAGAACAGCACCTCGATCTCGCCGTCGTGGTCGGCGAGGTTGATCATCGCCCACGGCGAACCGCTCTTGTTGACCTTGCGCTGAATGCCGGTGATCAGGCCCGCGAGCTGCACCTGGCCCTCGGTGCGGCCGGAGTTCTTCAGCTCGGTGATCGAGGTGTCGCGATGCCGGGACAGGATGTGCTCGGCGCCGTCGAGGGGGTGCGCCGAGACGTACAGGCCGAGCATCTCGCGCTCGGTGGCCAGCTTGAGCTTGCGCGGCCACTCCTGGTCGGTGAGCGTGAAGTCGAGGCCGACGGCCGGTTCCGCAGCGGCCTCGTCGCCACCGCCGAACAGGTCGTACTGACCCGCCGCCTCCTGCTTCTTCAGGCCCACCACGGCGTCCAGGGCCTGCTCGTGCACGTCGACCAGGGCCCGGCGGGTGTGCCCGAGCGCGTCGAACGACCCGGCCTTGACCAGCGATTCGACCGCGCGCTTGTTGCAGGCGGGCAGACCGATCTTGGTCAGGAAGTCGGCGAAGGAGTTGAACTTCCCCTTGCTCGTGCGTGCTTCGACGATGTCGTTGATGACGTTGTCGCCCACGTTGCGGATCGCCCGCAGGCCGAACCGCACATCGGAGCCGACGGCGGTGAAGTCGGCCACGGACTCGTTGACGTCGGGCGAGAGCACCCGGATGCCGGCCGACCTGGCATCGGCCAGGTACATGCCCATCTTGTCCTTTTCGTCGCCCACCGAGGTGAGCAGTGCGGCCATGTACTCGGCCGGGAAGTTCGCCTTGAGATAGGCCGTTTGGTAGGACACCAGGCCATATGCGGCGGAGTGCGACTTGTTGAACGCGTAGCCGGCGAACGGGACCAGTACGTCCCACACCGCCTGAATCGCCTCGTCGCCGTAGCCGCGTTCGCGGCAACCCGCCTGGAACGGGATGAATTCCTTCTCCAGGACTTCCTTCTTCTTCTTGCCCATCGCGCGGCGGAGCAGGTCGGCCTGGCCCAGGCTGTAGCCGGCCAACACCTGCGCGGCACGCTGCACCTGCTCCTGATACACGATCAGGCCGTAGGTGGGGCCCAGGACTTCGTTGAGCGGCTTCTCCAACTCCGGGTGGATCGGCGTGATCTCCTGCTGCCCGTTCTTGCGCAGCGCGTAGTTGATGTGCGAGTTCATGCCCATCGGGCCGGGCCGGTACAGCGCGGAGACCGCGGAGATGTCCTCGAACTCGGTCGGTTTCATCAGCTTGAGCAGCGCGCGCATGGGGCCGCCATCGAGCTGGAACACGCCCAACGTGTCGCCGCGGGAGAGCAGTTCGAAGGTGGTCGGGTCGTCGAGCGGGATCTTCTCGATGTCGACGTCGACGCCGCGGTTGGCCTTGATGATCTTGATGGCGTGATCGATGATGCCCAGGTTCCGCAGACCCAGGAAGTCCATCTTGACCAGACCCATCGACTCACACGACGGGTAGTCGAAGCCGGTGATGATCACGCCGTCCTTGTCCCGCCGATGCAGCGGGATCAGGTCGATCAGCGGGGTCGAGGACAGGATCACCGCGGCGGCGTGCACGCCGGTGCCGCGGGTCAGGCCCTCGATGCCGCGCGCGGTGTCGATCACCATCTTCACTTCGGGGTCGGACTCGTACAGCGCGCGAATCTCGCCGGCCTCGGTGTAGCGCGGGTGGTCCTTGTCGAACATGCCCGCCAGCGGCATCGACTTGCCCATGATGTCCGGCGGGTACGCCTTGGTGATCCGGTCGCCGGTCGCGAACGGAAAGCCCAGGATCCGGCTGGAGTCCTTGATCGCGGCCTTGGCCTTGATCGTGCCGAAGGTGTTGACCTGCGCGGTGTAGGCCGAGCCGTACTTATCGGTGACGTAGCGCACCATCTGGTCGCGCTGGCGGTCGTCGAAGTCGATGTCGACGTCCGGCGGGTTGATCCGCTCCGGGTTGAGGAAGCGCTCGAACAGCAGGTCGTAGTCGAGCGGATTCAGGCCGGTGATTCCGGTGAGGTAGGCCACCATCGACCCGGCCGCCGAGCCTCGGCCGGGGCCGACGGGGATGCCGTTGTCCCGGGCGTACCGGCAGATGTCGGCGACCACGAGGAAGTAGGAGTCGAAGCCCATGGGCGTGATCACGCCCATCTCCAACTCGATCCGGTCCAGCACCTCCTGGCTCGGGTTGTCGCCGAACCGGTGCTTCAGGCCCGCGGTGATCTTCTTGCGCAGGTACGTCGCCTGCGTCTCGCCCTCCGGGACGTCGAACTGCGGCATCCGGTTGACCTCGGCGAACACCTCGTCGTAGGGCTGGATGCGCTCCGCGATGGCCAGCGTGTTGTCGCACGACTCGGGCAGCTCGCCGAACAGCCGGCGCATTTCGTCCGAGGTCTTGATGTAGTAGCCGGTGCCCGCGAACTTGAACCGGTTCGGGTCGGCCTTGTTCTTGCCCACGCCCACGCACAGCAGCGAGTCGTGCGCGTCGGCCTGGTCCTCGGTGACGTAGTGCGAGTCGTTGGTGGCCAGGAGCGGGATGTTCAGCTCCTTGGCGATCCGCAGCAGGTCCTGACGCACCGTGCGCTCGATGTCGAGGCCGTGGTCCATCAGTTCCAGGAAGTAGTTCTCCTTGCCGAAGATGTCCTGGTACGCGGAGGCCGCCTTGACCGCCTCGTCGTACTGACCCAGGCGCAACCGGGTCTGCACCTCGCCGGACGGGCAACCCGTGGTGGCGATGATGCCCTCGTGGTGCTGCGCGATCAGCTCGCGGTCCATCCGGGGCTTCATGTAGTAGCCCTCGATGGATGCCAGGCTGGAGAGCCGGAACAGGTTGCGCAGGCCCTGCGCGTTCTCCGCCCACATCGTCATGTGGGTGTACCGGCCGCCACCGGAGACGTCCTTGCCGCCCTCGCCGTCCTCGCTCGGTGCGCGCTTGCCGCCGGGCGCCCAGAACTCGGGGCGGCGGGCGTGCCGGGTGCTGGGGGCGACGTACGCCTCGATGCCGATGATCGGCTTGACGCCGTGCTTCTTGGACGTGCCCTGGAACTCGTAGGCGCCGAACATGTTGCCGTGGTCGCTCATGGCCACCGCCGGCATGCCCTGACGGGCCACCTCGGCGAACAGCTTGTCGTTCTTCGCCGCTCCGTCCAGCATCGAGTATTCGGTGTGGACATGCAGGTGAACGAACGAGTCAGACACGGTGTGTGAGGCTCCTCGGAGGGGGCGGCGGGGACCATCCACCATAACGCGGCGGAGGCTGGCAACCGGGTGTCCGAGGTAGGTGTCCGCGGCCGCCGGCGAAGGCTTTTCCGAGTCGTTTCCGAGCGGTATCCGAGTGGCCCCACAGTGGCCTGCGAAGCGGTCTATGCGGTTGTTTGTGGGAGTTTGCGGGTCCGCGGTGCGGCTTTTGCGGAGTGCCGCGCGGGTTGTCGCGTCGGCTGTCGCGTCGGGCTGTCGTGGGACCTCGGCGGGCGCCGGTGGGGGCTCGGGGGAGGGCCTCGGCGGGGGCCTGCGCGGGCGTCTACGCGGGGGTTTGCGTGGCGGCTCGGGCGGCGGCTTCGCGGCGACGCAGCGGGGGGAGGGTGGGGGGTGGTTGGCGGCGCTCGGGGAGTTCGGCGAGCAGCACCTTCGTCGCCTCGGCGATCGCTGCCACGGCGCGCTCGACGGCCTCCTCGGTGCGGGGTGACGTGGTCTGCACGCCACCTACTTTGCGGACGTATTGACGGGCGGCGGCTTCGATCTCCACGTCGGTGGCGGCGGGGTCGAGTCCGCGGAGCGTCGTGATGTTTCGGCACATACCTTTCAGGCTAGGCGGGCCGGCCGACACACACGCGGCGCTGCCGTCACCAGTGTGCCGAGTCGACCTTGGCCGGCCTGCGGCCTGCTTGTCCTCAAGCGCCGGACGGGCTGGGTTTGGTGGGTTGGTGGTTCGGGCTGCGGGGGGTTGGGCGTGGGTCGGGCGGCCTGCGGCCTGTTTGTCCTCAAGCGCCGGACGGGCTGGGTTGACGGCCCCTCGTGGGTCGGGCGGCCTGCCGGCCTGCTTGTCGTCAAGCGCCGGACGGGCTGGGTTTGGTGGGTTGGTGGTTCGGGCTGCGGGGGGTTGGGCGTGGTGGGCTCGGGGAGGGTGCGTGTTCGGCTCGGTGGCCGTTGCCTTGTGGGGGTTCGGGCGTTGGGCCTGGTGTGGGTCGGAGCGTGGAGGAGTGGCGGATGGGCACGGTCGGTGCGGGGCCCGGGCGGCTGCTGGTTTCTTCGGGGACGCGTGACCACCGTTACGACCCCGCGACCGCCTGGCGGGTGTATCAGGGTGAGGACGGCAGCCTCACGGTCAGCACGGACGCGTGGCAGGAGGATTCGCACACGCTGATGGCGATCCGCACCGACTGGTACGCCGACGCCGCAGCGGCCTCGGCGGCGGGCGGGATGCCGCCGGACGTGGCCGGCCGGGTCACCCGGGCGTTGGGCACCGAGCCCGTCGCGCCGCCGCCGTACCGTGACTTCGCCGAGGCGTTTCGCGCGGGCGTCACACCGACTCATCCGGAGCCGGTGCCGGGCCTGGAGCTGGCCGTGCGGCACCGACCCGCACAGGACGAGTTCGGTGTGGGCGGCGACTGGTACGACGTCTTCACGCTGGACGACGGCCAGGTCGCGCTGGTGGTCGGCGACGTCCAGGGCCACGGCGCGAGCACCGCGCCGATCATGGCCAGGATTCGCACCCTGCTGCACGCGTACGCGGTGGTCACTCCCGACCCCGGCCGGGCGCTCGGGCTGGTGAACGACTTCCTGGACCGCTTTCCAGGTCCCGCGTACGCCACCTGCACGCTGGCCTACCTGGACCCGGCGACCGGCAGCCTGCGGGTCGCGCGCGCCGCGCATCCGCCGCTGCTGCTCGCCGACCCCGCCGGGACGCCGCGGATCGAGGACGTCGAGGGCGGGCTGCCGCTGGGCATGCTGCCCGATCAGGGCTATCCGTGCACGACGCTGACCGTGGCTTGCGGGGAGACCCTGGTCCTGGTCACCGACGGACTGGTCGAGGGCCCGCAGTTGGCGCTGGACCGGGGCATGGAACGACTCGCGCACCGCTTCGAGCGCAGCCGGGGCCTGGATCTGGAGGCGACCGCGGAGCGCTTGTTCAAACTCGCCGACCTGACCGGTCACCGGGACGACGTGACGCTGTTGCTGGCGCGGACGAAGGAGGGTTGACCGCGCCGCATTTTCCTGCGTCGCATCGATCTCGGGTAAGGGCGGCGATTGTCGACCGCCCCTCGATTTCGGGCCGACCGGTGTATTCCCACGCGTTTGTGGGCCGCTTCCGCCGCATCGGAGCAGACAGAGGTGTCGCGGGCCACAAAGGGCCGTTCCCCTGGAAGTTCCGCCTTTGGCGCGGGAGGATCTGACTATGCGTCAGCTCGATGTCCTGGGCGACGCCTGGCATCTGACGTGACGTTAGCCACGTGTAAACAAAGTTCCGGCCGACGCTCGCATACTGTCCCGTACGCAGACCTCATACAGGCGTATGCAGCGCTGGTTGAACCAGGCGATTTTGGGAGGCTCCACGTGGAGTTCGGCATCTTCCTGAACGGGTACACCCCCGGTCCGGCCGCTCACGATCGCGCGAGCGAGCACCTCGTGCTCATGCGCGAGTTGGAATTGGCCATCAAGGCCGACAAGCACAACTGGAAGTACGCCTGGTTCGGCGAGCACCACGGTCTGGTCGAGTACAGCCACATGTCGGCTCCCGAGGTCGCCATCGGTTACGTCGCGGCCAAGACCGAGCGCATCCACCTGGCGACCGGCATCAACAGCCTGTCGCCGCGCAAGGAGCACCCGGTCCGCTACGCCGAGCGCGCCGCGATGATGGACCACATCACCGAGGGTCGCTTCGAGTGGGGCACCGGCCGCGGTGCGGGCAGCCACGAGATGGCCTCATTCAACATCATGGACAAGAACTCGACGAAGACCGAGTGGGACGAGGTCATTCGCGAGATCCCCCGGATGTGGGCGCAGACGGACTACACGTTCGAGGGCGACCACTTCACGGTGCCGACCCCGCACGACATCCACCCGAAGCCGTACGGCGAGTCGCACCCGCCGATCTGGGTGGCCTGCGGCAACCCGGCCACCTTCGGCAAGGCCGGCTCGATGGGCATCGGCGCGATCGCGTTCAACTTCGAACCGGTCTACAACCTCAAGGGCCGCATCGAGGCCTACAAGGAAGCCGCCGAGAACCCGGTCGAGATCGTCGGCGACTACCAGAACAACAACGTGATGATGACGAACGCCGTCATCTGTCTGTCCGACCGCAAGCGCGCTCGCGAGATCGCGCTCAGCAAGGGCCGCGGCTACCTGGTCACCCTGGTGAACCTGTACCACGACACCATGCCGAAGTCGGCGGACGCGATCACCTGGCCGTCGCCCACGTTCGACCTCTCGATGGGCGGCGACGAGCTGCTGGACCAGCTGATCGAGGGCGGCTTCATGCTCGTCGGCACCCCGGAAGAGGTGTGCGAGCAGGTCAAGGCGTACCAGGAGGTGGGCTGTGACCAGCTCGTCTTCGGCATCAACGACGGTATGACGCACGAGGAGAACCTCGAGATGCTCGAGCTCTTCGGCAACCAGGTGATCCCCGAGTTCGACAAGGACCCGGAGCACTCGACCACCAAGTACCGTCGCAACGCGGTGCCGAAGTTCGGTCGTTTCCAGGGCGCGGGCCCGGACCCCGACCTCAAGGTCGAGGTGCTCCCGACGAGCGCGGTGCTGCCGCTTCCCTACCCCTCGGCGTAATCCGGGCGGGCATTGAAGAGGTCCGAGGCCATCGGGGGAAATCCCGGTGGCCTCGCGCATTTTGACGGGAAGTCAGCCCGGCGGCGGGTCGTTTCAACCGGGTGTTCGCCTCGGCCACGCCCGCCCGGTGTGATCTTCCAGAGGATGCTCATGGAATAACCGTGCGCCCTCACGTGGCGTGAGGTTCAAGCTCCTCGTGCGATTCGTCGCCGGGATGCCCGCCCTTGCCCTTGCCGGCGCGCCGCTTGCGTCGATTGCGGGCGCCGAGGACGCGCCGGGTGACCTCGACCAGCACGGTGATCAGCGCGGCGGTGGCCAGGCCCACGCCGATGCCCTTGATCGGGCTGTCCTTGAATGCGGTCCCGCCCCAGAATCCCAGCATCACGCCGTAGATCGACCAGGTCAGGCCCGCGATCGCGGTGAACACCCGAAACCGCGCGAGCGGATACTCGACCATGCCCGCCACCAGCGAGACCGCGGTTCGGCCGCCGGGGATGTACCGGCCGACCACGATCATCGCGCCGCCGCGTCGGGTCAGCCAGCGTTCCGCCTGTTTTCTGGCTCGCCGGCCGCGCTCGCCGCTGAGCATGTGCCGATTCGCGAACGGCTCGGCCCAGCGGCCGATCGCGTAGGTGATGTTGTCGCCGAGGAAGGCACCGAGCGCGCCGGCCAGGATCAGCAGGAAGAGATTGGGCGAGAAGCCGGTGACCGTGGCGAACACACCGCATGCGATCAGCGCGCTCTCGCTCGGCAGGATCGGCAGCATCGCGTCCAGGAGCGCGGTGAGGAAGACGATCAGGTAGGCCCAGGGGGAGCCCGCGAAGGACATGATCGGGTCGAACCACGCGTCCACGGTCACTCCCTCGCAGGTGTCCCACAACCGGTCTGCGGCCGACTCGGACGATTGTTCGGTGTGGCCGCCTGTTTCGGCGGCTACCCACCGAAAGCACAAACAAGGCACCGTGCGCCGATCGGTCGAACGTCTGTCAGGCTTGATCCCTTCGACTCGACCTCTCATTCGAGACGGATCATTCGACGCACACGAACAACGCGAGGGACGTGGCATGGACGCCGTTCACGAAGGTCTGGACGCCGTGCGGGCGGAGCTGGTCGGCCTCGATCGCCCCGTGGTGCGCCTACTGGAGCCGGGCCTGCCGGCCGAGGCTGTGCGTACCAGGGTGGGCGCCGCGGTGCCCGCCGAGCTGGTCTCCTGGTTCGGCTGGGCGGACGGCACCCGCGAGGAGCCGGACCAACTGGTGGACGAGGCATCGTTCATACCCGGCTACGTGCTGGTCAGCCTGGCGGAGGCAATGGAGTTCCGGGACGAGGTCGAGATGGACCAGCCGGAGGGCGTGCAGTGGCTGCCGCTGCTGGTGTCGCCGGCAGCCGACTTCTACGCGGCGGTCTGGGACGGCTCGGACGTGCAGGTGGCGAGCTACGTGCAGGGCGCGGACGAGCCGATGGTGTACTCGTCGATCCCGCTGATGTTGCGCACGGTCACCGAGAGTTTCCGGACCGGAGCCTTCGAGGTGGACGAGGAGGGCTACTTCGACATGCATCCCGAGCTCTGCGACCGGGTCTACGAGGCTCTGAACGGCTGAAACGTTGCACGCGGGTGAGGTAATTCACGTCACGTTCGGTCGTACGTACGGGCGCGTACGTCGCTGGGCTACCTTGTCCGCGTGCATATACCCCGCCGCCGGACCGTCGCGCTCGGCCTCGCTCCGCTGCTGATCGCCGGTCTCGCCTCGTGTGGGTTGTTGTCCGATTCCCAGGACTCGTCGGGCAAGACCAAGAACGCCGCGGACGCGAATCCGGTGGTCGGTACGGGCGGCTCCTCGGCGGCGCCGGGCGCCGGGTCCGCGCCACCGTCGGCTCCGGCCGCACCGGGCACCGAGATCTCCGTCGCGTTCGCGGGTGACGTGCACTTCTTCGAGCGCACCGTGCCACGCCTGAACGCGGGCGCCGAGGGTGCGCTCGGCCCGATCGGCAAGACGCTCGAGGCAGCCGATCTGGCGATGGTCAACCTGGAGAGCGCGATCACCGAGCGCGGCACGCCGGAGAACAAGACGTACCACTTCCGGGCCCCGGCAAAGGCGCTGACCGAGCTCAAGGCGGTCGGGATAGACGCGGTCAGCATGGCCAACAACCACGCCGTGGACTACGGCAAGGTCGGCCTGGAGGACTCGGTCGCCGCGGTGCAGAACCCGCCGATAGGCGTGGCCGGCATCGGCAAGGACGCGGCGCAGGCGTACCGCCCGGTGATCCGGGAGGCGAAGGGCGTCAAGGTCGCGTTCCTGGCCGCGAGCCAGGTGCAGGACATCACCAACCAGCTCTACCAGGCCGGGCCGAACAAGCCCGGGATCGCCACCGCACTGCAGACCGACCGGCTGGTGCAGGCCGTGCGGGACGCGAAGAAGCAGGCCGACGTGGTGATCGTGTACATGCACTGGGGCATCGAGGGCGACAAGTGCCCGAGCGCGGACCAGAAAAGTGTGACCCGCAAGCTCGCGGACGCGGGCGCGGCGGCCATCCTGGGCACTCACGCGCACGTCATGCAGGGCGCCGGCTGGTTGGGCGACACCTACGTGGGCTACGGCTACGGCAACTTCCTCTGGTACGGCACGTCCCCGTACCCGAACTCGAACGACACCGGCGTGGCGACGCTGACCATAAAGGACGGCAAGGTCGTCGGCGAGAAGTTCACTCCGGCCTCGATCGACAAGCGCGGGGTGCCGATGCCGGTGACCGGCGTCGAGTCCAGGCGCATCCTGGACCGCCGGGAGACACTGCGCCCGTGCACCGGATTGGCCGCGGCGCCGAAGAAATAGCCCGCGCGGGCTCGCCGGCGAAGCGGGTCCGGGTCGCTCGCACGGACCGGAAACGCGCCGGCCGGGGCCCGGGTGCGCTTGGTAGGTTGGCGGCATGTTCCTCCTCTGCGCGTAGGACCGCCCCGACCGGGCCCCGTCGACGGGGGGCCGGTCGTTTCGGCGTCCACGCAGGCTTTCGGCGCGGCCCGGCCGTGCCGACTTCGCGGAGGAATTTCCGACACTGTGGCTGCCAAGCCCTCTTCCGTTCCTGCCGACGCGCGCTCCGCGTCGGCACCCTCCTATGCCGCCGTGCTGCGGATTCCCGGCGCCCGACGGGCGTTCGGGGCCGCGTTGGTGGGACGACTGTCCTACGGGATGGTCGCGCTGTCGTTGTTGTTGGCGGTCAAGGCCGGCACCGGGTCGTACGCGGTGGCGGGCACCGTGATGGCGCTGTTCGGGGCGACCAGCGTGTTCCTGTCGCCGGCCCGGGCCGCGCTGGTCGACCGGTACGGGCCGCGGCGGGTGTTGCCGCCGCTGGTCGCGGTGTACGCGACGTTGCTGGTCACGATCGCGGTGGCGACCTGGCGGCCGGGGGTCTCCGGGCCGTTGCTGGGGATCGCGGTCGCGGCGGCCGGGGCCTGTACGCCGCCGGTCGGGCCGGTGATGCGGGCGTTGTGGAGCGAGCTGGCCCCCGACCGCGACCTGTTGCAGCGCGCGTACAGCCTGGACGGGGTGGCCGAGGAGATCCTGTTCGCGTTCGGGCCGTTGCTGGTGGGTGTGCTCGTGGGCGTGGCGCCCGCGGCGGCCGGGGTGGCGGTGAGCGCGGGGCTGATCACGGTCGGGACGCTCGCGCTGGTGTCGTCGCCGGCGGTGGGCCGATCGGAGGGCCGGGCCGCGGGGCCGGCCGCGCACGGGTCCGCAGCGACGCCGGCGCCGACTCGAACCGGCCTGTGGCGGGCGGTGGTTGCCGCCGCCGGGGTGGGCCTGTGTCTGGGCGCCATCGACCTGCTCGCGGTCGCGTTCGCCGACGAGCGGGGGCGGTCGGCGGCGGTGGCCTGGATCCTGGCCGCGCTCTCGATCGGCAGCGCGATCGGCGGTCTGGCGCACGGCGCGGTGTCCTGGCGGATCCCGTCCGACCGCCGACTGCCGCTGCTCGCGCTCGGCCTGGGCCTGTCCCTGGCCGCCGCCGGCCTGTCGCCGAACCTCTGTGTCCTGGCCGCGGCGGCCGGGTTCACCGGCCTGTTCGTGGCGCCGGCGATCACCACGGCCTACCTGTTGGCCGACGCCTGCGCCACCGCGAACACCCGGACCAGGGTCGGCGCGTGGGTCAACACCGCGCTCAACGCCGGCGCCTCGGGCGGCACCGCGGCCACCGGCCTGCTGATCGACCGGGCACCGCTTCCCGTGGTCTTCGCGGCAGCCGGCCTACCGGCCCTGGCAGCCGCCGCGAGCACGGGCATCCGGCCCGGAAGGGCGCCGCGCCGGCCCGGGGCGGCAGTGGAGACTCCGACGGTCGCCTCGTGACGGCGCGGTTCACCCACGGTGCGTCCGTACCGGGGCGGGTCGAAGTGCTCGGGGTCAGGCGCCGGCCAGCCGGGCCAATGGTTCGCCGGTGAGGCGGTAGCCGAGCCATTCGGGTTCGGGGGCTGCGTCCAGGGAGTCGTAGAAGGCGATGCTCGGGGTGTTCCAGTCGAGGACGGCCCATTGGAGGCGGGCGTAGCCTCGGGCGGTGCAGATTCCGGCCAGGTGCTTCAGGAGAGCCCTGCCATGGCCGGCGCCCCGGGCTTCCTGGCGGACGTACAGGTCTTCGAGGTAGATCCCGTGCACACCCTCCCAGGTGGAAAAATTCAGGAAATACAGGGCGAAGCCGGCCGTCTCGCCGCTCGTGTCGTCCTCGGCGATCAGTGCGAAGGCCGCCGGGTTCGGGCCGAACAGGGCCGTGTGCAACTGGGCCTCGGTGGCCTTGACCTCGTGCAGCAACTTCTCGTAGTCGGCGAGTTCGCGGACGAGGGTGTGGATGGCGGGGATGTCGGCTGTGGTGGCTTCGCGGATCATGCCTCGAAGCTACCTCCACCCCGCCGGGCCGCTCCGCGGGTTTTCGGGTCCGGGGACCCTATGCCGTCGGCGCCACATACATGTAGGACTTCTCCTCGCTGCGCGAGGAGATCCGCCACTCGCCGTCCACGCGCGTGAAGGTGTCGAGGTACCACAGGCCGCAGAACATCACCGGGCCGGGCGTCTCGTCGTCCTCGCCCTTGAAGACCATCGGGTTGTGGCACATGGTGCGGCCGGTGGCGGTGTCCCCGTCGACGGTGATCGACGAGTTCGAGATCAGGTGTTGATAGGCGCCGAAGCCCGGCATCACCGAGGCCAGGAACTCCTTGGTCTCCTTCAGGCCGCCCTTGGAGCCGCCCATCGCCGAGTAGTCGATGTGCGCGTCGGCGGTGAACACCGCGTCCAGCGCGTCCCAGTCGCCCGTGTCCACGGCGTGCGAGTACCGGACCATCAGGTCCTGGATCTCCATCCGGTCCGAGATCTCCTGAAGCGTCAGCATGTGCGTGCCCACCCTCTCCGGCGCTGCGGCGTCGTTCCGTGTTCGTGGACGACGTGAGGGGCCAACTTGACATGAACAAACACATGGCGAAAGAGGCATGGCCTCGGCGGGACGGTGAAAAGTCCGATCCCGGGGTTAGTACGAAGAATGCTCGGGGGACCCGCCCCGGTATCGGCAACCGGGCCGTCGCCGGCGGCAGCCGCCGAACCTCAGGGAGACATCGTGGGCACGACGACGCGGCGACGGGTCACGGTCGCGCTGACGGCCGCTGCGGTGGTGCTGGGCGGGCTGAGCGCGTGCAGCGACGACAACGGCCCGAGGGAGAGTTCGAGCCCGAGCAGCGGCCATGCCACCGGGAACATCACGTCCGGCTCGACCACCCCGAGCAGCCCTCCCGCGAACGACCTCCAAACGCAGTACCAGCAGGTGGTGCGCAACGTGCTGCCCTCGGTCGTGCAGATCACCACGCAGAGCGGTCTGGGCTCCGGGGTTGTCTACGACGACAAGGGCAACATCGTCACGAACGCGCATGTGGTCGGCCAGGCCACCACGTTCGAGGTGACCCTCCCGAACGCGAGCAAGCCGATCACCGCCAAACTCGTCGCCGCCTTCGCCCCGGACGACCTCGCGGTGATCCGCCTCGACAGCCCGCCCGCCGACCTCAAGCCCGCCCGGTTCGCCGATTCGAGCAAGCTCCAGGTCGGCCAGATCACCATGGCCATGGGCAATCCGCTGGGCCTGGACTCCAGCGTCACCGAGGGCATCGTCTCGGCCATCGGCCGCACCGTCAGCGAGCCGCAGACCTCCGGCTCGTCGGGTGCGACCATCTCCAGCGCGATCCAGACCTCGGCCGCGATCAACCCGGGCAACAGCGGCGGTGCGCTGGTCGACCTGGAGAGTCAGGTGATCGGCATCCCGACCCTGGCCGCGACCGACCCGGAGACCGACGGCGGCGCGGCCTCGGGCATCGGTTTCGCCATCCCGGCCAACACGGTCAAGTCGATCACCGACCAGATCATCAAGAACGGCAAAGTGGATAACTCGGGCAAAGCCGCGCTGGGCGTCACGGTGCGCACCGTGGCCGGTTCGAGCAGCCGGGCCACCGGCGTCGGCGTGGTCTCCGTCCAGGACGGCGGCGCCGCCGAGGCCGCGGGCATCCAGCAGGGCGACGTGATCACCTCCATCGACGACCAGCCGATCACCGATGTCGCGGCCCTGTCCGAGGTACTGGGCGGCAAGCAGCCCGGCGACCAGGTCAAGGTGAGCCTGATGCGCGCCCGCGACGGCGGCAAAGCCACCGTGGACGTGACCCTGGGCGAGCTCAAGGGCTGATCGCACCGCCTCGAATCACGTTCCGAATTCCTCCGTCGATCCGACGGAAGGGACGATCTGCGCGATAACGTCCAGCTCATGACGATCCCTCAGCCTCCACGCGGGCCAGGGTCGCCGTACGGGGACCAACCATCCGTCGACGGTGATCCACACCTTTCCTGGCACCAACCGCCGGTGACCGCATCGCCCCTGATCCCGGATCAGGGGCAACCACCCGCACCACAGCCGGGGTACCCGCAGCCCGCTGCCCAGCCGTACCCGACGCCGCCGGCGGCCGGCTCCGACGAACTCCCGCTCGCGTCCCGGACCATGCGGCTGATCGCCCGCACCACGGACTACCTGCTCACCACCGCGCTCGTGCTGCCGCTGTGGTTCCTGGCCTACCACTACCTCCAGACCAAGGCCGCGGATCTGCCCACCAAGGTGGTCCGCACCGCGTTCCTGGACGTCGTGTTCGGCCGGGCCGGCGAGGCCCAACGCGCGCCGCTGGAGGCGGTGGACGGCCTGTGGGGCACCACCAAGACGCTGTTGCTCCTGCTGATCCTCGCGCACCTGCTGGTGCCCGCCCTCTACGACTGGCTCATGCACGCCCGGTTCGGTCGCACGCTGGGCAAGATCATGGTCGGCGCGAAGGTGGTCCCGGTGGGCACGTCGGCGCAAGCGGTCCGCGGCCGGGTGCCGGTCGGCGCGTGGCGGGCGGCCCGACGCACCCTGGTGGCCGTGGTGGTGCCCTGGGCCGCGCTGTTGCTCACCTGGTACGAGGTCGCGCTGCGCCAGTGGGGTACGGCGGGCCTGTTCGCGTTGCTGACCCTGATCGGCTTCCTGGACCCGCTGGCCGTGCTCGGCCCGCGTCGACGCACGTGGCACGACCGGACCGCGGGCACCGTCGTGGTGAACGTCAAGCTGCTCGCCCGGGGTTGGTCGGCCACCCGCAACGCGTCCACGGCGGTGGTCCAGGGGGCCCGCGGCGCGTCCGGCATGGTGGCCCAAGGCGCCCGCGGCGCACGCGACCGGTGGCAGTCGAGCCGAACCACCGGGGCCCGGCCCCGGGACCCGAACCGGCCCGGGGAGGGGTGACGCCCCGCCCCGGCCCGGCTCGGCGTCACTCCTGGATCGAGATGGCTCGGGTCGGACAGACCCGGGCCGCCTCCTCCATCTGCGGCCGCAACTCCTCGCCCGGGTTCTCGTTCAGGATGTAGAGGAAGTTGTCATCCCGAACCTCGAACACCTCGGGTGCCTCGGCCATGCAGAGTGCGTTGCTCTTGCACTTGTCGAAGTCGACGACGATCTTCACGTTGGCCCTTCGGTCGTGGAAGCGGTGCGATGCGGCGATACCTCGAAGCGGTGCGGGACGACCGCGGTTCGAGCCGGAGTGACCCGGTGGCCGCACCGCCCGACCCGCGAACCGTCGTCCCACGCCGAGGCGTTGCCGTCCTCGGCGCAACCGTTGGCCTATCACGCACCCCCTCGGGTAAGGCGAGCCTTTTCGCCCGAACGGGGAACCAGCCGGTGCCCTGGGAAGGTCACAAGACCGGATGAGAGGATTCCATCCCGGTACGGCCGCAGCCGCGGGCCGGCGAACCAACACGGGAGGCACGTCCATGACGGCCGATGGCGGCGCCGAGATACGTTCGTTGCGTCCGGGCGATCCGCAGCACATCGGACCCTTCCGGATCACCGGCAGACTCGGCGCGGGCGGAATGGGCGCGGTGTACGCGGGCCTCGACGGCTACGAACGCCGGGTCGCGGTCAAGGTGGTGCACGCGCAGTACGCCGACGACCCCGAATTCCGGGCCCGCTTCACGCGCGAGGTCAACCTGCTGCGCGCGATCAAGGGCACGTGTACGACGCCGGTGCTCGACGCCGATGTCGACGCCGAGACACCGTGGTTCGCGACCGAGTACGTTCCGGGGCCGACCCTGGACGTGCGGGTCAACCAGGGCGGCCCGATGCGCGGCGACGAGCTGATGGGCCTCGCGACCGGTCTCGCCGAAGCGCTCGTCGCGCTGCACGACGCGGACGTGATCCACCGCGACCTCAAACCGCAGAACATCATCTGCTCGCCCGCCGGACCGCGCGTGCTCGACCTGGGTATCGCCCGGTCCATGGAGGACAGCGGGCTGACCCGCACCGGCATGATGATCGGCTCGCCGGCGTGGATGAGCCCGGAACGCTTCAAGGGCCACGACAGCACCCCCGCCGCCGACGTGTACGCGTGGGCCATGTTGATCACCTACGCCGCCACCGGAGTGATCCCGTTCGGCACCGGCGCACCCGAGGTGGTCGCGCTGCGCGTGCTCCAGGAGGAGGCCGACCTGTCCGGCGTGCCGGACGTACTGCGCCTGATCGTCAAGCGGGCCTCCGACAAGGAACCGCACTACCGGCCGCACGCCCGCGAGTTGCTGGCCTCGGTCACCCACGTGTGGCGCGGCGCGCTCGGCAACGCCGTGGCACCCTCGCTCGACCCGGTCGCGGATGCCACGTCGCTGATCGGGCAGTTGTGGACGACGCCCGCGTCCGGCGGTCCCTGGCAGGTGCAGCAGAACCAACAGCAGCAGGCGCCGCAGCCCCCGCAGCCGCGGGTGTACGAGCCACCGCGCGGTCCCGCGCGCTCGGGCGGCACCGC